>NZ_JAPYJX010000007.1:25025-208999 GCF_027257105.1 Corynebacterium faecium | reverse complement strand
GCCCGGTCCCATTCCGAACCCGGAAGCTAAGCCCGCCCGCGCCGATGGTACTGCCCCCGGGAGGGAGTGGGAGAGTAGGTTACCGCCGACCCAACAACTTCACACACAGCACCCGCCACACAACCGTTTGTGTGGCGGGTGCCTTCTTTTGGTGTTGCATGTTTGCGGGGTGTCCGCATTGCGGACAACCCCACCCGCACCCATCATTGGCGGGAACCCACAAGCACCCGGTGTCGTGCGGACTCCGCATTGCGGACACCAGCGACACCGCCAACAATGGGTGGACACCAACGGACCTGCCGTCTGGTAGGTGGGGTTTCGTAAAAGCTGACAACCGCGTTTTGCGACCTGGCGAAACACAGGGTGAAAACCGGCCGGTCGTCAACTTCTACGAGACCACCCCCCAGGCTGCCGGCACCATTGCGGACTTACGCATTGCGGACAACACCGCACACACCCATCATTGGCCCGCACCCACGAATTGTACAAATCAACGAAACAGCCCCGCCCACCCAAATCCCACCTGGGCAAACGCGGCAGCGCTGTCGATTCGTGCACAACCGGTACTCCGCACGCCGCCGCTGGGGCCCCTTAGCTGAGCAGGGAAGACGACCCCCCAGGCTGCCGGCGCCCCTGCGAAATCCGCCCTGCGGACTTCCGCATTGCGGACAACCACGGCCCCACCAACAATGGGTCGACACCCACCAACGCAAGTCAAAACTTCCGGCGCGGAGGGGTCGCAGCTACAGCAATGGCCACTCGTCGTTGAGTCGGAAGTCGCGAGTATCTCCGCTCAATGGGTCGGTGAACTCTAGGCCGGTGCACCTGAGCAGCATCGGTACGGCGAAGTCCTCGTCGTCGGCGGGCAACAATGAGGGGTAGATCCGGTCGCCAAGAATTGGGGCGGCCTCCGCCATCATTTGCACGCGTAGCTGATGTGTGCGTCCGGTTTCTGGCTGCAAAACATACCGCCCTAGGGCGCCTGCAACCCCGAAGCGCCTCTGCAACGACGCCTCCAGGTCAGGGTCGAGGCGGGAAACGCTGTCAACCACTGTCGTGGCGTTGGGTTCTTCGCCGGGCACCAGCCTCGCTGCGGGTTCGCCGGACTGTTTGGTGAGGTGGTGGTGCCAGGGGGTGGCCGGAGGGACGTCGTGAAGCAATGCGATTGCTTGGTACTCCTTGCGCACCTCGCGGCGCGCGAAGAGCTCCTGGTAGGCGCCGCGGATGGCGCGGCGTTTGGTTAGGAGAAGGAGCCCTGAGGTGGCTCGGTCGAGGCGGTGCGCGGGCGTGAGTTCTTCGTTCCCGGTGGCGCGCCGCAGTCGCACGGTCGCGGTTTCGGTGATGTGGGAGCCGCGGGGCATTGTGGCGATGAATGGCGGTTTGTCCACGACGAGAAGGTCGTCGTCCTCGAACACTGTGGTGATCTGGTGGGGGACGGGCTTTTCGGGGGCCGGGCGGCGGTAGAAGAACACGTCGGTGCCCGGTTCCAGCAGGTCATCCGCTGCAATGGGGGATCCATCTCGCTTTACGACGAGACCTTCGGTGAACCTCGCCAGCACCCCATCCACGTTGTCCTCGGGGTGGCGGTGGCGTTGGGTGGACACCAGTTCCCAGATGAAGTCGGCGGCCGTGATGCCTGGGCCTTCTGGCACACGCCCGCGGGAGGCGCCGAGGCCGTCGCGGGGCGGCAGCGGCCCCGTCTTCTGAGTCTTTTTCCGTGCCATGCTGTGTAGTAGATTAGCCGCCATGGATTTTGGAGCATTGGTTGAACCGCTGGTGGCGTTCTTCTCGGACGGCATCGGCAAGACCATCATGGACGTTCTGAGCGTGATCTACCAGCTGCTGTTCCCCGCGAACGCGCCAGCGGCGACGCCGCAGGAACTGCCGCGCTAACCCCGCGGACGGCACTAGAATGGGGATATAACCAGCCGATCCTAGGAAAGGTTTGCACATGACCCAGGAAGATATCGTTGTTGTTGCCGTCGACGGCAGCCCCGCCTCCGACAATGCGGTCCGGTGGGCCGCAAATACGGCGATGAAGCGCAACATCCCGCTGCGCCTCGCGGCGGCGTACTCCATGCCGCAGTTCCTGTACGCGGAGGGCATGGTGCCGCCACAAGAGGTCTTTGACGAGCTGCAGCGCGAGACTCTGCAGACCGTGGACCGCGCGCGCGATATCGCGCTTGAGGTTGCGCCGGACCTGCACATTGGCCACGCGGTGGCGGAAGGGTCCCCGATCGACATGCTGCTGGAGATGTCCAAGGAATCGACCATGGTGGTCATGGGCTCCCGTGGCCTGAGCGGGATCTCGGGCATGGTGCTCGGTTCCGTCTCTGGCGCCGTCGTCTCGCACGCGTCCTGCCCAGTGGTGGTTGTGCGCGAGGACAACGCTGTGACCGAGACGAACAAGTACGGCCCCGTCGTGGTCGGCGTGGACGGCTCGGACGTGTCGCGTCGCGCCACCGAGGTGGCCTTCGAGGAGGCGGCCGCGCGTGGTGCTGAGCTGCACGCGGTGCACACCTGGGTGGACACCCAGATTCAGGGGCCGGGCGCAGGCTACGCGGTTTCCGAGGACCACTGGCAGGCTGTGCAGGCGGAGAAGGACGAGCTGCTGGGCAAGTACCTGAACGAGCTGGCAAAGCAGTACCCGGAAGTCGTGGTGAAGAAGACCATCACCCGCGACCGTCCGGTGCGTGCGCTGGCCAGCGCCGCGCAGGGCGCGCAGCTGCTGGTCACCGGCTCCCACGGCCGGGGCGGCTTCAAGGGCATGCTGCTGGGCTCCACGTCGCGCGCGCTGCTGCAGGAAGCGCCGTGCCCGATGATGGTCGTGCGTACACAAGATTCGTAAGCGAATTGTTACGCAATTGCATGCGATGCGTTGCTCGCCCAAATCATAAGAGGCGCATAATGGCTCCCGTAATGATTAAAGCAATTAGAAGGGTTTGAAACACTATGGCACCTGCAATGGGTCTTATCGGTTGGATTGTTATCGGCGGCCTTGCTGGCTGGATCGGTTCCAAGATTCAGAACCGTGACGCACAGATGGGCATCGGCTTGAATATCGTGGTCGGCGTTATCGGCGGTCTGCTCGGCGGCTGGCTGCTGTCCGTGTTCGGCGTGGACGTCGCCGGCGGCGGGCTGTTCTTCAGCTTCCTCACCTGCTTGCTCGGCGCGGTGATTTTGCTGTGGATCATCAATTTGGTGACCAGCAAGCGTCGATAGGCACAAGCGCGAAATCCCTCGGGTGGAACCCGGGGGATTTTTTCGCGCCCGGTGGACTATACGTACCGGTTTGTCTATATTGATATGCGACCGACGCACGAAGGAGTTTTCCTTGGCCACCACCAGCAAGAAGAAGCCAGCGCAACGCCGCCGCGATCGGCCGAGCCCGCGCCAAAGGCTGCTGGACGCTGCAACAAAACTGTTCACCGAAGAAGGCATCCGCGTCATCGGCATCGACCGGATTCTGCGCGAGGCGGACGTGGCGAAGGCCTCGCTGTACTCGCTGCTGGGCTCGAAGGACAACCTCGTCATCGCCTACCTGGAGCAGCTGGACGAGCAGTTCCGCGCCCGCTGGGGCGAGCGCGCCGCGAAGGCGCCGGACGCGGACGCGAAGATCCTCGCATTCTTCGACATGGCTATCGACGAAGAGCCGGAGAAGGACTTCCGCGGCTCGCCCTTCCTCAACGCCGCGGGCGAGTACCCGCGGCCCGAGGTGGAGTCTGAAGAGCGCATCATTGCGGCGTGCGTGGCGCACCGGTCCTGGATGCACGAGACCATCACCGCGCTGTTGACGGAGAAGAACGGCTACGAGTCTTCCGCGCTGGCGGACGAGCTGCTGATCTTCCTCGACGGCGGGCTTGCCGGAGCCAGGATCCTGCACAGCGTCGAGCCGCTGCGCACCGCCCGCGCGTTGGCGGAGAACACGCTGGGCGCGCCGCCGCCGGATTACTCCATCTAGCCCGCCGACGCTACGCTGAGCCGCATGACCACGGCCCCCATGCACACGCAGCCGCGCCGCGTCACCGCCTCGCAGGTGATCGGCGAACTCCTGCTCACCGTCGGCGTGCTGCTGCTGCTGTTCGCGTTCTACGAGTCCTACTGGACCAACATCGCCTCCGGCAAGATGCAGGACGAGGTGCAGACCCGCCTGGAAGAGCAGTGGGTCAACCCCCGCCAAGCCAAGGCCACGCAGCTGGGCGACGCGTTCGCGCGCATGTACATCCCGGCGTTCGGGCAGGACTACCAGTTCGCCATCGTCGAGGGCGTGCAGGAGCACCAGCTGCTCACCGGCCCCGGCCACTACCCGGGCACCCAGAACCCGGGCGAGGACGGCAACTTCGCCGTCGCCGGCCACCGCGTGGGCAAGGGCGCCCCGTTCAACGACCTCGGCGCGCTGAAGGCCTGCGACGCCGTGGTGGTGGAAACCCAGACCGAGTGGGTGACCTACCGCGTGCTGCCGATGTCGCAGGACCCGGGGGAGCGCCGCAGGGAAGGCATCGGCTGCCTGCCCGGCGAGCTGAACGAGCGCATCGCGGCTGGCGACTACGCGCAGGTCAAAGGCCGCGAGATCACGCTGCCGCGTGATATTGAGGTGGTCAACCCCATCCCCGGCAACCGCTCGACGAAGGTGGAGCCGGGCATGGAGGGGTTGATCACGCTGACCACGTGCCACCCGCAGTTCTCCAACGCGGAGCGCATGATCATCCACGCGGTGCGCACGGAGGTGCAGCCGAAGGACCCGTCGGGCGCGCTGCCGCCCGCCATGAAGCCGGCGCAGAGCACGGCACAGAAAGAGGTGCGATAGCAATGTACGCGGCACTGTGGCGCAAGCTTCCCGGCCCCGCTCCGGTGAAGTGGCTGCTCACCCTGATCATTCTGGTGGGCGTGTTTTTCCTGCTCATGGAAGTTGTCTACCCGTGGGTGTCGTCGTTGATGCCGTACAACGACGTCGCGGTGTAAAAACCTAGAGCCAACGCGGCACCGGCGGCGCCCAGGCGCGCAGTTTGGCAAGGAGCTCCTGCGGGTCGTCGGCGACGATCATGTGGGCGCGATCTGTGCGCCGCATGAAGCCCTGTTCCACCATGTGGTCGACCATCGCCACCAGCGGCGCCCAGAACTCGCTGCCGAGCAGCCCGATGGGTTTGTGGTGCAGGCCGAGTTGCTGGCTGGTCCATTCCTCGAACAGCTCGTCAAGGGTGCCGGCGCCGCCGGGCAGGGCCACGATGGCGTCGGCAAGCTCGCTCATGCGCGCCTTGCGTTCGGACATCGTCGCCACCACCTCGAGGCGCTCGAGGCCTTCGTACTGCAGCTCGTAGTTGACTAGGTGCTCGGTGAGGACGCCAATGCTTCTCGACGAACCTCCGGCCACCTCACCCATCAGCCCCACCTTCGACCCGCCGTAGACCAAGGTGATGTCGGCCTCCGCCAACGCCTCGCCGAACGCCCTGGCCAGCGCTGTATTGGCGGGGTTGGTGCCCTCGCGCGCCCCGGCGTAGACAGCGATGGCCTCGATCTCGCGGGCCTTCAGCGCCGGGAAGACCTCGCCGCGCAGCAGCGGCGCGATCTCGGCGTCGGGGGCTGCGGGATCGATCCAGCGCGCCTCGGCGATCTCCGCGGCCGGCGCGGGGGACAGGCCGGCGCCGGGGTGCAGAAACACCGTCGAGGTCACGGTGCAGCCGGGCTCGTTGGAGGCGGGCGCGCTGAACTGGCCTAGGTAGCTTAAATCCTCCGGGTCGACATCGATGCCGACTTCTTCCCGGGTCTCGCGCAGCGCGGTGTCCACCAGGGTCTCGCCGGGCTCCGGTTTGCCGCCCGGGAGCTGGAAGCGCGGGCTCGAGTGCTTGCGCACGCACAGCACGCGGCCCTTGTCGTCGGTGAACACGATGGCGGCTACGGAGATAATCACAGGGCTATTCACAGGGCCAGGTTAGCGATTACTTCCTTGGCCACCGTTTCGGCCTTCACGGACTCGTGCTGGTTGGTGAACACCGCCACCGCGGTCGGCCCCTTGGCCACGGCGTACGCTGCCCCGATGCGGCCGGGCACGTCCCCGCCGCCGTGGCGGCCGCCGTCCCACCCGCCGGGCAGCGTCGCCGGCTGGGTCAGGTCCACCGGGGCGACGAAGTCCACCACGGCACGGGCGTCCTCTTCGGAGTCCATGTGGCGCACAACCACGGTCAGCTGCGGCTCTTCGGGGTAGGACCAGAACTGGCATGCCGGCGGGTCGAAGCGGGTGTCCGTGCCCACGCCGGTGACGCGCTGGCCGTTGGTTTGCGCCACCCACTCGGTGTCCAGGTAGGGGCACTCGGTCCAGCTGTCGCGCGGGGTGTCGGGGAGCGCCTCTACTGGCAGCGCCGATTCAGGGGCTGGTTCGGGTGCGGGGGCGGCCGGAGGGTCGTCGATAGGCGAAGGCTCCTGCGAACACCCGGCGAGGGCGAGCACGAACAGGGCGGTGGGTACTCTCAGACGCATGAGCTCCAGATTAGTGCTGTTGGAGCAGCATCCCGGAAAGACCGCGGACTACCGGGCGCTCGATTTGGGCATCACGGTGCTGGCGGTGTGCCTCATGCTCGTCTCCTTCGGTGCGCTCGCGCGCATGCCGCTCAACGAGGCGCTGCTGCACATTGTGCTGACCGCCGCGTTCGCGTTTCTGCTGTTCTACGGCATGGTGGAGATGTACCGCTGGGGCGCGTGGGGGCGGGTGGCCTGGATGCTGGGGGCGACGGCGGTGTGGGTGGCGGACATGACCGTCTCGCCCGTGGCCGTGTACTGGGTGTTCGTGCTGTTCTTCGTGGCGCTGCGCGCCTTCGACAACTGGGTCGGCTACGCGTGGGTGGTGGCGTGCCTGGCCATTTCGATCGCCATGCAGATCCCGGCGGGGCTCACCCTCGGCGGGATCATGGGCCCGGCGCTGTCCGCGGTGGTTGTGGTGGCGATCGCGTACGCCTTCGACACCATCACCCGGGTCAGCCGCGAGAGGCAGCAGCTTATCGACGAACTGCTGGCCACACGCGACCGCCTCGCCGACACCGAACGCGCCGCCGGCGTGGCCCAGGAGCGCGAACGCCTCGCGCACGAGCTGCACGACACGGTGGCGCAGAACCTCTCCTCGATCCAGATGCTGCTGCACTCGGCGGAGCAGGACGTGCGGGCAAGCGGGCTGCCGGAGGGGGTTGCGCAAGTGCCGCTGAGGAAGATGGAGACGGCGCGCCGGGCGGCGTCGAATAACCTGGCGGAAACCCGCGCGATGATCGCCGCGCTCGCGCCGGCGCCGCTGACCGAGTCCTCGCTGCGTGACGCGCTGGCGCGGGTGGCCGGGGACTTCGGCGAGGCGGGCGGCCTGGACATTGGGGTGGAAGTCGACGGCGAGGTCGTGCCGCTGCCCATGCGGGTGGAGGCCGGGCTGCTGCGCATCGCCCAGGGCGCGGTGTCCAACGTGGTCAACCACGCCGAGGCGAGTGCCGCCCGCATCACCCTGACCTACGCGCCGGAGGAAGTGCGCCTGGACGTGGTGGACAACGGCCGCGGCTTCGACGTGGACGCGCAGGGGCTCAAACCCAGCGGGCTGGGCCACCTGGGGCTGGACGCGATGCGCTCGCGGGCCGCGGAGCTGGGCGGAAAGCTGGAGATTGAGTCCGCGCCCGGCGGGCCGACGGCGCTGACCGTGGCAGTGCCGGTTAGTATCAACCAAAAGACTGACCTTGACTCTGACGAGGAGACCGACGTTGATCCGGGTACTGCTGGCTGACGACCACGAGATTGTCCGCCTCGGCCTGCGCTCCGTATTGGAAGCCGCCGAGGACATCAAAGTGGTGGCCGAGGTAGCCACCGCCGAAGGCGCGATTGCCACCGCGCAGGCTGGCGGCATCGACGTCATCCTCATGGACCTGCGCTTCGGCGCCGGCGCGGAAGGCCAGCGCGTGACCACCGGCGCGCAGGCCACCGCCGCGATTCGGGCCAACATGACCAACCCGCCCAAGGTGCTGGTGGTGACCAACTACGACACGGACGCGGACATCCTCGGCGCCATCGAAGCCGGCGCCGTGGGCTACCTGCTCAAAGACGCCCCGCCGGAGGAACTCGTGGCAGCCGTGCGCTCCACAGCCCGCGGCGACGCCACCATGTCCCCCGTCGTGCGCAACCGGCTCGAATCCAGGGAACGCACCCCGCGCTCCTCGCTCACCCCGCGTGAGCTGGAAGTGCTCCAGCTAGTCGCGGCCGGCTCCTCCAACCGCGAAATCGGCCGCCAGCTCATGCTCTCCGAGGCGACCGTGAAATCCCACCTCGTGCACATCTACGACAAGCTGGGCGTGCGCTCGCGCACCTCCGCCGTGGCGTCCGCGCGCGAGCAAGGCGTTTTGTAAGGCCTACTTCGACAGCTTGGCGTGCACCTCTGCCGCCAGCTTGTTCAGGTCCTCGTCGATGGAGTTGTGCGCCAGGCGGCGCTGCTCCGGGTTGGCGTGCTCGGCGTTGCGCACGGCCTGCTCCAGCTCGTCGAGACGCACGCGCGCGTCGCCCTTGAAGCCCTCGCCGAGGTTGTCGGTCTGGTCGATGTTCTGCCGGACGGCGTCGATACGCGCCTTGAGCTCGGCGCCGCGGCCGGAGTGGCGCGCGAGATCCTGCGACGTCAGACCCAGACCGGCGGCGCGGTTGTTCACCTGGCCCTGCTGGAAGGAGGTCAGCGCCTTGTACACCAGCGGCAGCAGCACCGGCACCAGGATGCGCGCGGCGGAGACCCACTGCTTCGCCTTCTTCTGCGTCACGCCGGACTCCTGGATGCGCTTCAGGTGCGCCTTGGCCAGGTCCTTCTCATGCTTCTGCTTACGCTTCAGGCCCTTCTTCTCCTCCTTGAGCAGGCGCTTTTCCGCCTTGTCCAGGAGCTTGGCCACGCGCTCGTCGGCCTTCGCCTCCTGCTTGGCCAGCTGGCGCGCGTGCGTCTGCGCCGCCTTGACCTCGGCCTTCGTCTTCGCGCGGGACTTGCGGATGGCCTCGAAAACACCCATGGTTGTATCTCCTCTAATCGTTCGCTCTAACGCCCATTCACTCTACCTTCCGGGGCACTACCCCTGCCCAGGTATCGTTTGGGGCATTGTGAGTAACGAACCTGTGCGCGCCTCGGACCTTGTGGGCTGCCGCTTCCGCCAGCGGCAGCGCCGCGCGCACCCGGACGTACCCGAATTGCCGGAGGCGCTGCTGCGCCAGCCGCAGATCGACGCCGCCCGCGCCGCCGTGTTCGACCTGCTGCCCGTCAAGCGCGCTCTGGGCGACGGCGCTGGCAAGGCGTTTGTGCGGGTGGACATCGACCCTGGCTCAGACCGTGTGGCAGCAACGCAGGATGCTTTACGACGCCGCGCGCACCTGATCACCAACGCCACCCTGACCGGCGCGGTGGAGGGCGTGGACGCGGAAGCCGATGTGGACATCCTCGTGCGCACCGACGCCGGGTACCTGCCCGTGGTGATTTCCAACCACCGCGTCGCCCGCTCGCACCCGAGCGCCGAGCTGGAGATGATCCCCACCGGCCGGCTCGGGCTGGGCAAGCCACTTGTGGTGGGGGCGAAGGCGCGCCACCACACCGTGGACGGCTACCGCGTCACGCTGGCGCACCTGCTGCTCGGCGGGCGCGCGGACGGCCGCGGGGCGGTCATCGGCCAGGACCGAACGCGTGCGTACCTGTGCGACCCGTCGCGCTACATCGAGCCGCTCGTGGCCGCGCTGCTGGCGCCGCTGCCGACCGAGCCAAAGCGCCTGAAACAGTGCGCCACCTGCCGTTTCTGGCCGCTGTGCGAGCCGCGCCTGGTCGAGCTCGACGACATCTCGCTGCTGCTTCCGGGCGGCCGCGGCGACGTGTGGCGCGAGCGCGGGATCGATACGGTGCAGCAGCTTATCGACGAAGCTCCGCCCGAACCCGCCGCCCTGGCCCGCGCCTGGCGCGCAGGCATCCCCGTGCTGCGGCGCCCCGGTTTCGCGCCCGCGCCCCGCGCCGACGTGGAGGTCGACGTGGATATGGAGGCCTACCTGGACCAGGGGGCCTACCTGTGGGGCACGTTCGACGGCGCCGACTACCGCGCGTTTGTCACCTGGGACGATGTCGGCGGCGACGCCGAGGAGGAGAACTTCGCCGCGTTCTGGTCCTGGCTGATGGCGCGCCGGGCTTCCGCGCACACCGAGGGCAAGAGCTTCCGCGCCTACTGCTACGCCGCGGGCGGGGAGAACCACTGGCTGCGCTCCTCCGCGAGGCGGTTCGGCTCGGTGGACGAGGCCGAGGTGGCCGCGTTCATCGCCTCCGACGAGTGGGTGGACGTGTTCGCGCACGTGCGCCGATCGCTAGTGGGCACCGACGGGCTGGGGCTGAAGGCGCTGGGCCCGGTCGTGGGCTTTGAGTGGGAGGACGACGACGTCGACGGCGAGCGCTCCGTCGCGCTGCGCCGCGCCGCCCGGTTCGGGGACCAGGCCGCCCGCGACATGCTGCTGCGCTACAACGAGGACGACTGCCGCGCCACCCGCGCCGTGCGCGACTTCCTGGATGCCGGCGCGCCGGGCGTGCCCGACTTCGGGGCGGTGTAGCCGAATCTGCTAGTTCGCTTTTTGGGCAACTAGCAGATCACGCATCCAAGTTAGCGTTTGCCCAGGTCGTGTTGAACGCCATATTCAATAACGGCGTTATCTGCTAGGTGGCCCCGGAGGGCAATGCTCTGGAACTAGCACATCAGGAGACGAGCGCATCAGGGGACGAGCAGATCAGCGCTCGGCCCTCCACAGCGCTGCGGACACCACAGCTAACCCGCCGAGCAGCCCCGCCAGTACCGTGACGAACCCGGCCCACGGCAAACCCTCGTACGCCCAGCCGGTCGCCGCGCCCAGGATGGACGAGCCCATGTAATAGCAGAACACGTACATGCTGGACGCTTCGGCGCGGTCGCGCTCGGCGATGAGCCCGACCCAGCCGGAGGCCGTGGAGTGCAGCGCGAAGAAGCTGGCGGTGAACACCAACAGGCCAGCCAGCGCGATCCACAGGCTCGGCGCTGCGACGGCCAATGCACCCAACAACATCATCGTCGCGGAGGCGAGCACCACCACGCCGCGCCCGTAGCGTCGTGAAAGTGCCCCGGCCCGCGCGCTGGACCAGGTGCCGGACAGGTACACCACGTACACCAAGCCGGAGAGCGCAGCGGGCAGCCCGTAGTCCAGCACCGCGCGGAAGCCGAAGAAGTTGTACATGGACACGAACACGCCCATCGCAATAAACGCGGTGGCATACAGCCCCACCAGCCGCGGGTTGCGCAGGTGGCCCAGCATCGCGCCCACTTCGACGCTGGGGCGTATCGACGCCTTCGGGGAAAAACTGCGCTGTTCCGGCAACGCCCACGCCGCCAGTGCAGCCAACGTAAACGCCACAAGCGCGCTGCCGAACATGGCCCATCGCCAGGAGGTGACCTCGAGAAGCCCGGCCGGGATGAGGCGCCCGCTTAAGCCCCCGATGGAGTTGCCGGCGATGTACAGGCCCATCGCGCCGGGCAGGTCGCCGGGGTCAAGTTCTTCTGACAACCAGGTCATGGCCACCGCCGGGGTGCCGGCGATGAGCGCGCCCTGCACTGCGCGAAGGGCGATGAGCTGCCCCGCCGTCTGCGCGAGCGGGAGTGCGAGGCCGAGCGTGGTCGCGCCCAGTGCCGAGATCACCAGCACGCGCCCGCGGCCGTACTTCTCCGACAGGATCGAGGCGGGCACCACGCACAGCGCCAGGGCACCGGTGGTAGCGGAGACGGTCAGCGCGGCAGTGGACGGGCTCACCGCCAGCTCCGTGGTGAGCGTGGGCAGCAGCGCTTGCGTGGCGTACAGGGCGTTGAAGATGGCCAGCCCGAACGCGAGCATGGCCCACGTTGCGCGACGATATTCCGGGCTGCCTTTCTGCATGCACACCATGCTAGGAAAAGCGCAACGATTTTTTGCCGGAACGGTTGCTAGATAAGGCAAGCCTAACCTAGTATGGGTTGTGAGTTCGCAGGGACTCGACGTATCACAGGGAAAACCAGCGCCCGCCCTTCCGTTTCCGGAAGTGGCGGGCGCTGGTGGTTAGGGGAGGGCGGAGCCGTCGTTAAGCGGATGCCTTTGCGTAGCGCTCGTTGACGTCGTCCCAGTTGACAACGTTCCACCACGCCTCGACGTAATCAGCCTTGACGTTCTTGTACTGCAGGTAGAACGCGTGCTCCCACATATCCAGCATGAGCACCGGCGTGAAGTCCACGGAGATGTTGCCCTGCTGGTCGGTCAGCTGCTGGATGATCAGGCGGCCAGCGATGTGGTCGTAGCCGAGCACTGCCCAGCCGGAGCCCTGCAGGCCGGTGGCCACGCCAGCGAACTGCTTCTTGAAGGCATCGAAGGAGCCGAAGTCGCGGTCGATGGCCTCAGCGATCTCACCGGTCGGGTTGCCGCCGGCGTTCGGTGCCATGTTCTTCCAGAAGATGGAGTGGTTGGTGTGGCCGCCAAGGTTGAACGCCAGGTTCTTGGACAGGGCGCGCAGGCGGTCCGGGTTCGCCTCACCGTTGCGCTCGGCCTCGAGGGCCTCGAGCGCGGCGTTCGCGCCAGCGACGTAGGTCGCGTGGTGCTTGTCGTGGTGCAGCGTCATAATCTCTTCGGAGATGTGCGGCTCCAGCGCGTCGTATGCGTAGGGGAGATCGGGAAGCTCGTAAACAGCCATGATTGATTCCTTTCGTCTGCGAATCAGTTGCGGACCCCATGGTAGAGAAAATTTGGGAACAGTGTTGTGGCCGAAGTCGTTGTGTAGGGCATGGGATTTCTTTTCGCACCTTCGCCAAAGCTTGTCGATGTCAGCTCCGCCCTCCCCGGCCGCCCCGAGCCGGTCCTGGCCAACCCGCGCGAGCACGCCGTGCTGGGCACGCCCACCACGGGTCCGTGGCGCGAGGGCCAGAAACGCGTGCTCGTGGGCATCGGCTGCTTCTGGGGCGCGGAGAAGATGTTTTGGCAGCTGGACGGCGTGAACTCCACCTCGGTGGGCTACGCCGGCGGCGTCACTCCGAACCCGACGTACCGCGAGGTGTGCTCTGGGCAGACCAACCACGTTGAGACGGTGGAGGTGGTCTACGACCCGGAAGTGATCACGCTGAAAGACATTGTGAAGACCGCGCTGGAGGCGCACGACCCGACCCAGGGCTACCGCCAGGGCAACGACGTGGGCACCCAGTACCGCTCCGCCTTCTACACCGACACCGAGGAGGAGGCCGAACAGGTCCGCGGGTGGATCCGCCAGTACGAAAAGGACTTGCAAAGCGCCGGGTACGGCGACATCACCACCGAGGTGAAATCCGTGGAGGCCGACGGCGTGAAGTACTACCTCGCTGAGGAGGAGCACCAGCAGTACCTGCACAAGGTGCCCAACGGCTACTGCCCGCACCACTCCACCGGCGTGGCCTGCGGGATCTAGCTAGTAGCCGTGCTTTGAGGGGAACCCGTCTTTGGGCATGCGGGTTTTCGTGGCGTCGTTGTGGATCCAGCGCGCCACACGCACCAGCTCGGGGCGGGAAAGCGCCGCCTCATCCGCGTCGTCGCCCGCGCCGTGGATGACCGCGTTCCAGTAGGCGACGGTTTCGTCGTGGTAGTTGTGCCCGTGGGGTGAGGGGTAGTCCTTCGACGGCAGCTGGTCGATGCCGATCTGCCAGTACGTCACCAGCGGCATCCAGCGCATCGTGTCCAGCGCGTCCAAGTGCTGGGCGGGCGGGGCGGGCTCGCCACGCGATCCGGGTTCGCGCAGCCAGTCCGGGGCCTTCCACGCCAGGGACGGCTCCCACCACACCACCGGGTCAGAGGCATGCTGGGCGAAGACGAACCGGGGCTCGACCCAGGTGTTGGCGTAGGAATGGCCGCGGAAGTCGTGGCGCAGGTGCGCGGGGTGGGCGGTGAAGCGGACGTGGCGGCCGCCGTCGATAAGCGGGAGGCGCTGCGGGGAGCCCTTCTCGCGGTGACGGGTGAGGTAGCTGTGGTTGCTGGCGAAGCCGGGCGTGCCCGTGAACACGCCGCCTGAGGTTTGCTCAAGGAACTCCTCGACGGTCTCGAACGCGTCCGACACGCCGTACGCGCCCAGCGATTCTCCGCCGACGTAGAGCTTCGGGCGTGTTTCGGGGTCGAGTTGTTCCAGCTCGCTGCGGATTGCCTCGATGAGCACGCGCGAGGAGTTCACCGGGTTCTTGCGGTCCGCCAAATAGGAATACGCCGAGGGCAGGTAGGAGTACTGCATGGCCACCACGGCCGAGTCGCCGCGGGTGACAAACTCGAAACCCGAGGTGTGAAAGTCGTTGATCCAGCCCGTGCCCGCCGCCGACATCACCGCGATGTGGCTGCGCTCGAACGCGCCGGTGCGGTGCATCTCCTCGACCGCGACGGCGGCCATTTCCTCGAAGTCCGGGGCCTGGTCGCGCTCTGTGTCCAGGCCGACGAAGATGCGGATCGGCTCCATCGCCCCGCCGTCCACGAGGCGCTCGATGTCCTCCTTGCGGGGGCCGCCGGCCACCACCGCGCGGCCCTGGCGGCCCATCGTGTTCCAGTCCACCGCGGAATC
The DNA here is from genome assembly GCF_027257105.1 of Corynebacterium faecium. Taxonomy (NCBI): domain Bacteria; kingdom Bacillati; phylum Actinomycetota; class Actinomycetes; order Mycobacteriales; family Corynebacteriaceae; genus Corynebacterium; species Corynebacterium faecium. Next base: position 194,424 of record NZ_JAPYJX010000007.1, on the reverse strand, counting down.
CGGCGAGCCGGAACGCTCAGGCCGCTTCGGCTGGTCCGCGCCGCGCATGAACTCGCGGTCCAGCTCCTGCGCCTGGCGGCTCACGCGCACCGCGAAGCGGCGCACCACCATCTGGTCGCCAACCAGAATCAACAGCGCGCCGCCGCCCGCGATCGCCAGCGGCCACGACGCCACCGGCGGCAGCTTCTTGCCCAGCAGCTCGTTGATCGCGTCGATGAACGTCTGGATCGCATCGCCGACAAGCAGCACCACGCCGTAGCCCAGCGTGCCCACCGTGATGCCGAGGATCTGCGGGCTGACCTTGAACTTCTCGTCGCTTTCCACCAGCTTTTCCTGGTGAGCGCGGCGGTGCAGCGACGTGACAAACACGCCGGCGGTCACACCCGTCATGGCCAGGCGCACCGGGCCGGGAAGCAAGCTCTGCGGTTCGTCGGAGCGGACGGGGCGGAGGGCCTGCGAAGCTACCGTCGCAAAGCCATGGCCCAGGCCCTGCAACACACCGACGTTCGCGGCAGTCGCCCACCAGCTGTGAGGCAGCAGCGACGGCGACACCGCACCCCACGTCGCCACCTCAGCCCCCGCAAGCCCCGCGCGGAAACTCGGAGGCAAGCGCCGCAGACCACCCATGCGCACGCCCGGGGAGATGTCAGCCAGCACCTCCAACACGCCCATCGGCAACGCCAGCACACCGTCGCGCTTGACGGAATAGCGCGAACGCGCGCGTTGCAGCGCGTCCGGCAGCTGATGCAAAGCCTTGCGGGCGTGGTCGAGGAAGTTGGAAGGCACGGAAGCGATTGTTCCAAAAATGTTCCGGTCGCGGGGGCTGTTGCGCGCGGGTAGCCTCGCAGCCGTGAGCGAGAAGATGCCCAAGATTGTTGCGCACCGCGGATTCTCCGGACACCACCCCGAGCTGACGCGCCGGGCGTTCGAAGAAGCTTTGAAGCTGCCCATCCACGGCATCGAATGCGACGTGCGCCTCAGCCGCGACGGGCGCGTGGTGGTCTTCCACGACGCGTCGGTCAACCGCACCACCGACGGCCGCGGCCGCGTGGACTGCCTGGACTTCTCGGCGTTGCGGGAGCTCAACTGCGGCACCAAAGACGAGCCGCAGCAGATCATGTGCCTGGAAGAACTGCTCGAACTCATGCAGGACTACCCGGACAAGCACATCTACATCGAAACGAAGCACCCCACCATCTACGGGCCCGAGGTGGACGAGCAGACCTTGCGAACGTTGCGCTACGCCGGGCTGCACGAATCCGAAAACGTGCACGTGATCTCCTTTTCCCACCGCGCCGTGCGCTACTTCACCGAAATGGCGCCCGAGCTGGAAACCTTCTACCTGTTCCGCCTGAAAGAGATGCGGTGGAACCGCAAGAGCCGCATGCTCTCCCGCCCCTACGGCGTCGGGCCTGCGCTGCAGCACCTGCAACTGCGCCAAGAGCTGCTGGGCTACCGGGGGTTGCGCACCTACACCTGGACCGTGAATACCCCGCGCCAAATGCGCTGGTGCGCCGACAACGGCGTCGACGTCATCGCCACCGACCTGCCGGACGTCGCTTTGGCCGCGTACGGGCAGGTGCCGGCCGCGGCGGTGGCGGGGTAGGGAGGAAATATGACTGGAATCATCGCGCACCGCGGCTTCAACGGCCTGTACCCGGAAAACACCCATCGCTCCTTCGAGGAGGCGCTCAAGCTGGACATCGCCGGCATCGAGTGCGACGTAAACCTGACGGCGGACCGACAGGTGGTGGTCATCCACGACTTGACCGTAGACCGCACCTCTGACGGCTCTGGAGAGGTGGCGCAGATGCCTCTCGACGAGCTCCGCCAACTCAACATCGGCACCGAGGAAGATCCGCAGCAGATCATGCTGTTGGACGAGCTGTTGACTCTGCTGGATCAGTATCCCGGCAAGCACATTCTCATTGAGACGAAACACCCCTCTCCGTTCGGCGGGGCGCTGGAAGAAGCCGTGGCCGACGTGCTGCGCTCCCGAGGCATGGAACGTGATCCGCGCGTCCACCTGATCTCTTTCAACCCGGAGGCGGTCGAACGTTTCCAGCGTCTCTTGCCGGAACTTGAGACGTTTCTGCTTGTTGAGGAGGCATTCGAACCAGTGGGTGCTTGCGGCGCCGGGCCGAGCGTACGCATGGCGAAGGCCCACCCCGAGCTGCTCGACGGCCGGTTCCGTACCTATGTGTGGACCGTGAACCTCCCAAAGGACATGCTGTGGCTGCAGAAGCACGGCGCATCCTTGATTGGCACCGACCTGCCGCATATCGCGCTGGAGCCCCTGGCGTAGCGTTCGCGGCCGTAGCGTGGCCGGTACGATTGCGCGCATGGTGCAACGCAAGCCGAAAAAGAAGAAGAACCGCGAGGACCTGCCCGAGGGCATGTCCCGCCGCGAGGCCAAGCTGGCCGCCCGCGCAGCCGAGCGCGAGAAGCTGCAGAAGGACCCCCGCCCGTTCAGCGGCCTGGCCGTAGAGGCCGACATGGTCGCGCTGCAGGAGTTCGTGCCGTCCGCAGTGACCACCTTTGACATCAAGGGCACCCCGGTGAACATCGTCACCGTGCTGCCGGGCGCCGGCGCGGCGCTGGTGCGCGAGGAGTCCGAGGGCGGCGAGCGCTTCGTTGCCCTGCAGGTCACCTCCCACTCCCAGAACCCGGGCCGCGACCTCGCGTACGCCCTGAACTGGGTCGTCGATGCGGCGCCGGGCGAGACGCTGCAGTCCACCGTCGCCGACGGTTCGCAGCCGGAGCTCACTTCGCTTATCGACACCTCCGCTACCCCCGAAATCACCACCTACGACGATTTTGCTTGGTGGTTCCCGGAGGGCGCTTCCGTGCCGCCGCAGATCCAGCAGGCGCTACAGCAGGCCAACGACGCCGTCCTGCCGTCCGAGAAGATCGGCGCGGACCTGCCGGGCGCGGTCTGGTGGGTCAACCCCGGCGGCGGCAAGGCACACATCCGCTGGGTGCGTACCGAGGACAACGAGGCGCAGATGCTCTCCGCGCTGGCCCGCATCGCTGCCCGCGGCGAGCTGAACCTGGGCGAAGGCACCAAGTTCGCCGGCGCCTTCCGCACCCACGGCCTGGTCGTGCCGGTGTTCGACCTCGACCCGTCCGTGGACGCAGGCTCCTACGAGGAGGCGCTGGCCGCGCTGAACAAGCAGATCGAGGCCGAATACAGCAACGACGCCGCGTTGACCGCCGACGAGCGCAAGCAGCTGGACAACATCAAGTCCCGTCAGGTGACCATCTAGCGCTGGTCGGGGTGGTCGCGCCGCGCGGGTCGTTCGCGCCAAACCAGCGCACCAATGTACGCGCAGCGCCCCGCCCCAGACGCCCCGCCGCGCGCCCCAAACCGTAAACCGGCTATCTCCAACCGGCTACCCGCTGAAAAATCGCGAGCGAGCCGGTTCTAGGTAGCCGGTTTCTTTGTGGATCCTGAGATTGCCGCGACTGTCGAGGGGGCGCAAGACCTTGTATCTTCGCACTACATTGCGGTTTCGCGACAGGTACGATCAGTTGGCTGAACGTTTTCTTTAATACAACTTTAAGTTCACTGTGCGTTCATGGACGGGGCTTACGGTGCTCCCCATGAGTACGACAATTCCGGCAATCTCCGTGGAGCCAGAGGTCTCCGCGGAGTACGCGGCATCCCGTCGGAAAGGCCGCCGGAAGATTGACTGGCGCCAGGTAGGCCTGGCCGCGCTGTTGGTCGGCCCAAACCTCCTGTTGCTGATTCTGTTCACCTACCGCCCTTTGGTGGACAACATCCGCATCTCTTTCTACAACTGGAACATCTCCTCCCCGTCGATGACATGGGTCGGGCTGCAGAACTACATCGACTGGTTCCAAGCCCCGGAGACCAAGACCATCGTCTGGAACACACTGATTTTTACGTTCTTCGCAGTGGCGGGATCGATGGTGATCGGGCTTGCGCTCGCGGTGCTGCTGGACCAGAAGCTGTTCGGACGTGCGGCGGTGCGTTCCATGGTGTTCGCCCCGTATGTCATCGCAGGCGCAGCCATCGGTGTGGCTTTCCAGTTTGTGTTCGATCCCCGCTACGGATTGATCCAGTACTTCCTCAACCTTCTGCACATTCCGGTGCCGAATTTCTACCAGAACTCCGGTTGGGCGCTGTTCATGATCACGGTGACCTACATCTGGAAGAACGTCGGCTACGTCTTTGTCATCTACTTGGCTGCGCTGCAGGGGCGCCGGCACGACCTTGATGAGGCGGCGGAGATTGACGGCACGTCCGCGTCGCGGCACTTCTTTCGGGTTGTGCTGCCGCAGCTGCGGGGCACCACGTTCTTCCTGCTCATCACCGTGCTGCTCAGCTCGTTCCAGGTCTTTGACGTCATCAATGCGATGACCAGGGGCGGCCCATTCACCTATGGCACAACGACGATGGTGTTCCAGGTCTATACAGAAACCTTCGTGAACGGCCGCGCAGGTTACGGCGCTGCGGTGGCCACGATCATGTTCCTCGTCGTCCTTATTATCACCGTGCTCCAAATCAAGCTGCAGGAGAGGTTGGACAAGTAGATGTCGACGCAGTTCTCAGCTGAATCCAGCAAGTCCGCGAAGCCGGCGCAGCAGCGCCCGGCGGCGATAGTGCGCGATGAGGATTCCTTGCCGCCGGTGCCCGGCAGCCAGGGGTCCGGCGAACCTGTGATCACCGATGCGCAGCGCAAGCGTAAAGGCGCGCCAGCCGAAGCTAGCTCAAAAGGCATGAAGTTTTTGGGGTATGCCGCTTTGGTGCTCACGGTGCTCATGATCTTGGTGCCGCTGTACTTCATCGTGATCACCTCGTTTAAGACCTACCAGGATGTCTACTCGGATCCGATCACGTTCTGGCCCAACCCTCTGGTGCCGGAAAACTACGCGCGTGTGTGGGAGACGTCTGGGTTCCCGCAGTATCTGCGCAACTCCATCGGCATCACCCTCATCCTCACCGTGATCAAGGTCGTCCTCGGGGTGCTGTCGGCTTACGCTTTCGCGTTTCTGCGATTCCCGGGGCGAAATCTGCTCTTCCTTCTGGTGATCGCTGCGCTGATGGTGCCCAACCAGATCACCATCATTTCCAACTACGCCCTGGCTGCCTCGCTGGGGTGGCGCGACACCTGGACCGGTGTCATCATCCCTCTGGCTGGTGTGGCGTTCGGCTGTTTCCTGATGCGCAACCACTTCCAGTCCCTGCCGGCTGAAATTATGGAAGCAGCGGAAATGGACGGGGCCGGCTTTTTCACCCGGCTGTTCAAGGTGGTCCTGCCGATGTCTTGGCCGACTCTGTCGGCGTTCCTGCTCATTACTGTCGTCAACGAGTGGAACGAGTACCTCTGGCCGTTCCTCATCACTGACACTCCGGCTGCAGCCACGCTGCCAGTCGGCCTGACCCGGCTGCAGGACGCGGAAGGCTTGACCAACTGGGCACCGGTGATGGCCGGCACGGTGCTGACCACGCTTCCCATGATCATCGTGTTCATCCTCTTGCAGAAGCAGATGATCAAGGGTCTCACCGCGGGCGCCGTCAAGGGCTGACCCGCTGCAAACTCCCCGTACCAATTCAAGAATGGAGAACCCCATGTCCACCAGTTCCCTGACGAAGCGTCTCGGCGCCGCAGCTCTTGCTGCTCTGACCGCTGTTTCCCTCACTGCTTGCGCAGGCGGGTCTACCAGCGATGGCGGCAACGGAGGCGGAAACGCTGCAGGCGACGAGAACAAGATTGTCTTCTGGTCCAACCACCCGGGTAAGTCCCGTGATCTGGAGCAGGAGCTCATCGACGCGTTTGAGAAGGAAAACCCGGACCTTTCCGTCGAGCTGGTCGACGGTGGTGCCAACTACGAGGAGTTGGCGCAGAAGTTCAACGCCGCGCTTGCTGGCAATGACCTGCCGGACGTTATCGTCGCTTCCGACGTGACCTGGTTCAATTTTGCGCTGAACGACGCCACGACCCCGCTGGACGAGCTGTGGGAGTCCGAAAACATCGACTCCGATTCCTACGTGGATACCCTGCGCGACGACTACCTCTACGACGGGAAGCACTACGGCGTGCCCTACTCCCGCTCCACCAACCTCATGTACTGGAACACCGACGACCTGGCTGCTGCGGGTCTGCCGACGGATCGTGGCCCGGAGACCTGGCAGGAGTTCGATGAGTGGGCGGGCAAACTCAAGGAAAAGACCGGCCACCCGGCGCTGACCATTCCGGATGGCTCCAGCTACCTTGACTGGTACTTCCAGGGCATGGTGTGGGCGTTCGGTGGCGCATACTCCAATGAGTGGGAGGCGACGTTCTCCGACCCGAAGACCATCGAGGCCGCCAAGTTCCTCCAGGACCAGGTGCAGAAGGGCCACATTGAGATCAGCACCGACCCAACTGTTGCTTTCGGCAACGGCAATGCATCGGCGCTGCTGGAGTCCACTGGCTCCCTCGGCGGCCTGAAAGACTCCGCGACCATCCCGTTCATCACCACCTACCTGCCGGGCCCCGGCCCGTCCGCGGCCACCGGCGGCGCTGGCTTGGCCGTGCCGAACGGGATCTCGGATGCCCGCAAGAAGAACGCGGTGAAGTTCATCGACTTCATCACCAACACCGAGAACACGATCAAGTTCTCGCAGAAGACCGGGTACATGCCGGTGCGTAAGGACGCGCTGGAGAACCCGGAGGAGCGCAAGTTCCTGGACGAGAATCCGAACGCCGAGACCGCAATCAAGCAGCTGAACGAAAACACGAAGCCGCAGGACTATGCGCGTGTGTTCGTTCCGGGTGGCGGCAAGCGTATCGGCGGAGCACTGGACAAGATCACCGTTGGTGGCCAGGACGTGGAAAAGGTCTTCGCTGACCTGGACACCGAAACCCAGCAGGTCATCGACCGCGACATCGCCCCGAAGCTGGATAAGTAGCCCGGACTGGCTCGAGCACGAAAAGGAGTCGCACATGGCACCAGTTGAATTCCGTCAAGCGTCCCGCATCTACGACCCGTCACGCCCACCTGCGGTTAGCCGCATCAGCCTAGACATCGCCGACGGCGAGTTCCTCGTTCTCGTCGGTCCGTCCGGCTGCGGCAAGTCGACCACGCTGCGCATGCTCGCTGGGCTGGAACCGGTGGATGAAGGCCAGATCTTCATCGACGGCGTAGACGTGACCGAGACGCGGCCGCGCGACCGAGACGTTGCCATGGTGTTCCAGTCCTACGCGCTCTACCCAAACATGACGGCCCGCCAGAACATGGCCTTCGCGTTGGAAAACGCGAAGGTGGATAAGGCGACCATCAAGGAGCGGGTGGACTTCGCGGCAAAGATGCTCGAGCTGGAAGACCTCATGGACAAGAAGCCGGCTGCTATGTCCGGTGGCCAGCGTCAGCGCGTCGCAATGGGCCGCGCCATCGTGCGGGAGCCAAAAGTTTTCCTTATGGACGAGCCGCTGTCCAACCTGGACGCCAAGCTGCGTGTGTCCACCCGTGCACAGATCCTGCAGTTGCAGCGCAAGCTGGGTACAACCACTGTCTATGTCACCCACGACCAGACTGAGGCGATGACCATGGGCGACCGCGTCTGTGTGCTGAAGAAAGGCATTCTCCAACAGGTGGACACTCCGGCGAACCTGTACAGCAATCCGGGCAACACGTTTGTGGCGTCGTTCATCGGCTCGCCCGCGATGACGCTGATTGAGAACGTGCCTTTCATCGATGGCCACGTCGTTGGCGGTAAGGGCCACGCCATGGACTACTTCATCCCCCGCGAGCTAGCAGCCAAGGTGGAGTCCGAGCGCGTCATTGTCGGTGTGCGCCCGGAGAACTGGGAGATCGTGGGTGTGAACCAGCCCGGCCAACACTACGGTCTGCCGGTTCAGGTAGACATCGTTGAGCATCTCGGCTCTGACCTATACGTCTACGGGCACCGTCAGGAGCAGGCCGACGAAGTGATCGCGGTACGCGGCGACCGAATCACGGTGAAGGTGCCCCGCGGCATCGATGTCGATCACGGTGACACCATCTACCTGCGCCCGATGGAAGGCGGCGTCGTCTTCTTCGACCCGGAGACCGAGATCAACTACGACTACCTGTAGAAGCTGAACCGCTGGACCCGCGCCTGCGCTGAGGCGGGGTGCCGGGGCGTTGGCGGCGCGCTTCACGCTCCGGACGCTCTGAACGCTCCGCTGTTACTGCGCTGCCAAAGGGTACAACCCGGCGGCGTTGTTCCAGAACACGTCGTCGGCAAGTTGCTCGCCGCCCAATTCCAGAGCCACTTCTTCGGCCAAGGCGAGGTCGGCGTCGGCGAAGGGGCGGCGCGCCCGGGTGGACGGGAGATCCGTGCCCACCATAAGCGCACCAGGGTTGGTTCGGAGGATCGCCCGCATGGCGCTGGCGGGATCGAGCTCGACGCGGCCGAACCCGGGTGCATTGACCATTGCACCGCGTTCCACCAAGCGCAGCAGCGCCTTCAACCCGTCTTCGTGCATGCCCAGGTGGTCGATGCTCACCCGCGGGAGGCGGGTCAGCACCTGGTCGAGATCCGGAAGCTCTCGGGCATCGACGTAGAGTTCGGTGTGCCAACCGGCGATGTCGAAGACCCGGTTAGCCAGCAGCTCAAGGTCGTCCACACCCGCGGAGCCGCCGCGTTTGAGGTTGAAGCGCACTGCGCGCACACCGGCGCGGTCAAGCTCCGAAATGCTTTCCGACGAAACGGGTCGATGACGTGGAAGTGCGCGTCGAAAAGCGGGCGAGGCATTTAGCCGTAGACCTTCTTGCCGGCGACCCAGGTCTGCCAGGTGATCGGCATGCCCGGGCGGTACGCCAGGTTGATGGCGTTTTCGGCGTCGAGGATGTGCAGGTCGGCGGCCGCGCCGGGCACGAGGGTGCCCTTCGCCGGGCGGCCCTGGGGGTCCTTGCCGCCGCCGACGTTGTGGCGTCGCAAGGCTTTGGCGCCGCCGGTGGTGGCGGCCTCGATGGCCTCGTCGAGGGTGAGGTGCTGCTGCAGCACCGCGGTGGTGACGCAGAAGTTCATCGAGGACGTAAACGAGGTGCCCGGGTTCAGGTTGGAGGCGATGGCGACGGTGGCGCCGGCGTCGATGAGCTTGCGGCCCGGTGCGAGCTCCTCGCGGGTGGACAGGTCGCAGGCGGGGAGCAGCGTGGCCACGGTCTCCGACTCGGCCAGCAGCTTGATGTCCTCGTCGGACAGGTAGTTCACGTGGTCGACGCTGGCGGCGCCCATCTCCACGGCGAGCTTCACGCCCGGGCCTTCCCCGAGCTGGTTGCCGTGCACGCGAACGCCCAGGCCAGCGGCCTTGCCGGCCTCGAGGACGCGGCGGGATTGCTCCTCGTTGAACGCGCCGCGCTCGCAGAACACGTCGATCCACTGCACGTGGTCCTTCACCGCGTCGAGCATCGGGCCGACAACCTCATCGAGGTACTCGTCGGCGTCCGCCCCCGGCGGCACGAGGTGGGCGCCGAGGAAGGTGACTTCGTCGACGTGGCGGGCAGCCACGCGCGCAGCCTCGGCCTCGGATTCGACGTTGAGGCCGTAGCCGGTCTTGGTTTCAAAGGTGGTGGTGCCCAGCGCCTGCGCCGCGGCGATGCGCTCCGCCACCAGTTTGTCCAGGCGCTCTTCGCCCGCGGAGCGGGTGGCTTCCATGGTCACGGCGATGCCGCCGGCGGCGTAGCCTTCGCCGGCCATGCGCGCCTCGAACTCCTCGGCGCGGTTGCCGTCGAAGACCATGTGCGAGTGGGAATCCACCCAGCCGGGGAGCACAGCTCGCCTCTCGACGTCTACAGCTTCCTCCGCCTCCGCCGCCTCAGCCGGTGCCTCGTTGGCGGGGCCGACCCAGGTGACCACGCCGTCGTCGATAAGCATTGCGGCGTCTTTGATGGTGCCGAGCTCGGAGACGGTGCGCAGCTCGGAAATACCGGTGATGAAGGTGCTCATGAGTGCCTTTCTTTGGGGATTTTGCAGAGCCCAGGGTAATGAAAAGCGCTGACGCGCCCACGAGGGGAAACGTCAGCGCTTGAGGCGCGGTTTAGTCGCGCGCCTTGAACTCCATCGGGATGCGCACGCCGCGCTCCTTGGCCACCTCGTTCGCGCGGGTGTAGCCGGCGTCGACGTGGCGGATAACGCCCATGCCCGGGTCGTTGGTGAGCACGGCCTTGAGCTTCGCCTCGGCGAGCTCGGTGCCGTCAGCCACCGTGACCTGGCCGGTGTGGATGGAGCGGCCCATGCCCACGCCGCCGCCGTGGTGGATGGACACCCAGGTAGCACCGCCGGACACGGCGGTCATGGCGTTGAGCAGCGGCCAGTCCGCGACAGCGTCGGTGCCGTCGAGCATGGATTCGGTCTCGCGGTACGGCGACGCCACGGAGCCGGAGTCCAGGTGGTCGCGGCCGATGACGATCGGGGCCTTGACCTTGCCCTCCTTGACCAGGTTGTTGAAGATCACGCCGGCCTTGGCGCGCTCGCCGTAGCCCAGCCAGCAAATGCGAGCCGGCAGGCCCTCGAACTCGACGTACTCCTCAGCGGCGTCCAGCCAGCGGTGCAGGTGCTCGTTGTCCGGGAAGGCCTCCTTGATGGCCTGGTCGGTGACCTTGATGTCCTCCGGGTCGCCGGACAGCGCAACCCAGCGGAAGGGGCCGAGGCCCTCGCAGAACAGCGGGCGGATGTAGGCCGGGACGAAGCCCGGGAACTCGAAAGCGCGGGTGTAGCCGGCCTTGCGGGCCTCGTCGCGGATGGAGTTGCCGTAGTCGAAGACCTCGGCGCCCTCGTCCTGGAACTCCACCATCGCCTGGACCTGGGCGGCCATGGCCTCGCGGGCCTTCTTGGTGAAGGTGGTCGGATCCGCGTCAGCCTCGTTGTGCCAGCTCTCGAACGGGATCTCGGTGGGCAGGTAGGACAGCGGGTCGTGCGCGGAGGTCTGGTCGGTAACGATGTCCACGGTGAACTCGCCGGAGCGGTGGCGGCGCAGCATCTCCGGGAACACCTCAGCGGCGTTGCCCACCAGGCCCACGGACAGGGCGCGCTTCTCGTCCTTCGCCTCGGTGACCAGCTTGATTGCTTCCTCGAGGTCGGTGGTGACCTCGTCGAGGTAGCGCTTGCCCTGGCGGCGCTTCAGGCGGCCCTCGTCAACATCCACGATCAGGCAGGCGCCGCCGTTGAGGGTGACGGACAGTGGCTGCGCGCCGCCCATGCCGCCGCAGCCGCCGGTCAGGGTGAGGGTGCCGGCCAGCGTGCCGTCGAAACGCTTCTTCGCAACAGCCGCGAAGGTCTCGTAGGTGCCCTGCAGGATGCCCTGGGTTGCGATGTAGATCCAGGAACCGGCCGTCATCTGGCCGTACATCATCAGGCCCTCGTCCTCGAGCTCGCGGAAATGCTCCCAGTTCGCCCAGTCGCCCACCAGGTTGGAGTTGGCGATGAGCACGCGCGGCGCCCACTCGTTGGTCTTCCACACACCGACCGGCTTGCCGGACTGCACCAGAAGGGTCTCGTCGGACTCGAGGTCCTTGAGCGTATCGACGATCGCGTCGAAGGCCTCCCAGCTGCGAGCAGCGCGACCGGTGCCGCCGTAGACGACCAGGTCGTCCGGGCGCTCCGCAACCTCCGGGTCGAGGTTGTTCTGCAGCATGCGCAGCGGCGCCTCGGTCTGCCACGACTTCGCCGAGATCTCAGTGCCGCGCGGGGAGCGGACCTCGCGTGCGCCTTCGGACCAGTTCTTCGCCATGGGAATTCCTTTCTGTTGTTGCCCAATCGAGGTATCGGATAGACAGTAACGCCCGTCACACGGATTGGGTTGGTCGGTTTTGGGCGATTTGTCTCGGATATGAGACTTTTGTGTGATGTGGGTGTTCTTCCCGCACAAACCCCGAGCAAGCGATCCAGAGCATGCCCGGAAATCGGCGCGAGCCCAGGCTTTAGTTCCCAGGGTGTGCATGGGGATGGGGCGGGTTCCTGACAAATCACGGCAGCCGTTTGTGGCGGCCTGGGGGTTTCCGGGCCGTCTGACAGATTCCGCCGCGAAGTGTCGGGAAAGGAACCCCCGAGCCTGGGCCCTAACGCAGCTGGCCCACCACGGCCTCGACGGCCTTGACGTAGTCGCCGCCCTTGACTAGCTGCACGGAGTGCTCGATTTCGGGGGAGAGGTAGCGGTCGGTGCCGGGGCCGTCGACAAGCTTGCGCAGCGTGGACACGGCCGCGCCGGTGCCGGCGGAGGGCTCGCCGTCGCGCATGTCCAGGGCGCGGGCGGCGGTGAGGATCTCCACGGCGAGCACGCGCTGCAGGCCGTCGATGCTGCGGCGCAGCTTGCGGCCGGCGGACCAGCCGAGGGAAACGTGGTCTTCCTGCATCGCGGACGACGGGATCGAGTCGGCGGAGGCGGGCACGGCGTTGCGTTTGAGCTCGCCGACGATGCCGGCCTGCGCGTACTGCGCGATCATGTGGCCGGAGTCCACGCCCGGGTCGCCGGCGAGGAAGGCGTTGAGGCCGCGGTTGCGGGCGGGGTCGAGGAAGCGGTCGGTGCGCCTTTCGCTAATCGACGCCAAGTCGGCCACGACAATCGCCAAAAAGTCCAGCACGTAGGCCACCGGTGCGCCGTGGAAGTTGCCGTTGGAGGCCACGCGGCCGTCCTTGGCCACCACGGGGTTGTCGTTGGCGGCGGCGAGCTCCCGGTTGGCCACGGTGGTGGCGTGTGCCAGCGTGTCGCGGAAGCCGCCGGCGACCTGTGGGGTGCAGCGGATGGAGTAGGCGTCCTGGACGTCGTTGGCTTTGAAGCCCTCCAACGCGGCGGCGAGAATCGGCGAGTCCGCGGCGACGGTGCGGATGTTGTAGGCGGAATCGGCTTGGCCCGGGTGGGGGCGCAGCTCCTGCAGGTCCTCGTCGAAGACAGACAGGGTGCCGTTCAGGCCCTCGACGCTCATGGCGGTGGCGATGTCGGAAACCTTGGCCGCCTCGCGCAGGTCCGCGATGGCCAGGCAGAGCATGCCGAGCATGCCGTCGGTGCCGTTGATCAGCGCCAGGCCCTCCTTCTCACGCAGGACCAGCGGTTCGATGCCGGCAGCGGAGAGGGCCTCAGACGCAGGCACGATCTCGCCGCCGCGGACGCGGACCTCGCCCTCGCCGAGCAGCGCCAGCGCGCAGTGCGCCAGCGGCGCCAGGTCGCCGGAGCAGCCGAGCGAGCCGTACTCGCGCACCACCGGGGTGATCCCGGCGTTGAGCGCTGCGGCGTAGGTCTGCGCGACCACGGGGCGCACGCCGGTGCGGCCGGTGCACAGCGTGGACAGGCGCAGAAGCATTAGCGCGCGGATGACCTCTTCTTCCACCTCCGGGCCGGTGCCCGCGGCGTGGGAGCGCACCAGGGAGACCTGCAGCTGGGCCCGCATGTCCTCCGGGATGTGCTTGGTGGCCAGTGCACCGAAGCCGGTGGAGACGCCGTAGACCGGGGTGGGGTCCGCGGCGAGTTCCTCGACGCGCTCGCGGGTCGCGGCGATCTCATCCAGGGCGGCCTGGTCGATGGCGACCTCGGCTCCGTGGCGGGCGACGGCCACAACGTCCTCGACGGACAGGGCCCCAATACCAACTGAAACTGCGTGTGTCATGGGCGTGATAGTAGACCACAAAAGTGCGTCCAGTCACACGTTTCCGAAGAACTGTGCGCGCAACCCTTCGGCGGCGGTCTGCAGCGCGCTGACCAACTGCTGCGTGTCCGCGCTGTCCACCGCGAAGGTCACCGCGAGCGCGGCAGCGGGGCGCGAAAGGTGGTCCAGCACTGCCACCGCCACGGACTCCTGGCCGCGGGAGATGGCTTCGCGCTCGGTGGCGAACCCTTGGCGTCGATAGGCAGAAAGCTCCTCTTTGACCTCGCTGTAGCGGCGCCGCTCGCCCGAGGAGTTGTACGCGGCGCGCAGCTCCGCCTCCGGCAGCTGCGCCAGCATGATGCGCCCCGAGGCGGTCTTCAGCGACGGCAGGCGCACGCCCACCTCCGTGACCAGCGACACCGCGCCGGGGGCGCGCACCTCGTGCAGGTACACAATCTCCGGTCCGGCAAGGCGCGTCAGGTGCGCCGAACCGCCCGCCAGCTGCGCGATCCGCGCCAGCGGCTTCGTGGCCAGCCGCACCAGGGGCTGCTGCGTGGTGTACGCCTGCGCCATGCGGTAGGACGCCAGCCCCAACCCGTACGTGCCGGGCTTGCGTAGGTGCACCACAAACCCGGAATCCTCCAGCTCACGCAGCAGGTGGTACGTGGTGGAACGCGGCAGGTCCAGCTCGCGCTGGATGCGGGTGGCAGAAATCGGCGCGTCCGTGGTGGACAGAAGCGCCAGGATGCGCAACACGTTGTGCGCGGCGGGAACCTGCGGCTTATTCATCGCACTTAGTATGCCCACGGCGCTACCCTCGGTGGGCATGAATACCGTAACTGCACCGCTTTTCACCCCCGCTTCCAACTGGTCCGGCCGCGACGACGGCCCAGGCCCCGAGCACGCCCGCTGGCACAGCGTCGTCGACACCGCCGCCGAGCCCACCGAGGGCGCCGTGCACCTCATCGGCTACGCGTCCGACGAGGGCGTCGAGCGCAACGGCGGTCGCCAGGGTGCGGCGAATGGCCCGGAGGCGCTGCGCGCGGCCCTCGGCTCGCTCGCGGTCCACGAGGACACAAAGCTTGTCGACGCCGGCACCGTGACCACCCAAGACACCGACCTCGAAGGCTCCCAACGCGAGCTGTCCGACCGGGTGCGCGACCTCGTGGCGGCGCAGGGCGCGGACGGGATGACGGTGGTCCTCGGCGGCGGGCACGAAACCTCGTTTGCCACCCACCGCGGCGCCTACGAGGCGATCGGGCCGATGCAGGTGATCAACTTCGACGCCCACTTCGACCTGCGCACCGAAACCCGCCCCACCTCCGGCACCCCGTTCAAACAGATCGCGGGCCTGGTGGGCGAGGACTTCGACTACAGCGTCTTTGGCATCTCCAAGCCCAACAACACCAAAGTGCTCTTCGACACTGCCGACGAGCTCGGCGTGACCACCGTGCTGGATACCGAGCTGGCGGAGATGACCGTGCGCGAAGCCGCCGAGCGCGCCGTCGCCGCTGTGGCCGGCGACAGGCCGATCCACCTCTCCATCGACCTGGACGTGCTGCCGGCGGCGGTCGCGCCGGGCGTGTCCGCCCCGGCCGGGTTCGGCGTGGAGTACGCCATGCTGCGCGCGATGGTCGCCGCGGTGGCTTCCACCGGGCGCGTTGCGCTTCTGGACGTCGTCGAGCTCAACCCCGACTTCGACGTGGACAACCGCACCGCCAAGGCCGCCGCGCGGCTGATTGACGATGCGGTTGTGGGGGCGAAGCTGCGCGGATAGGCAGCTGCTTCTTAGAAGAGCAGGTGCGCCACCGGCACCGTGATCAGTACGGTGAGCACCACGCGGATGAACCAGATCTGCACCATCTTCCAGATGCTCAGCGGGATGTCGGTGGCCAGCACCGCCGGCACCATCGCCGAGAAGAAGAAGATCTGGCTCACGCACACCACCGCCATGGTGAACTTCAGCACCATGTCATCTGAGCCTGCGCTGAGCGTCGCCGGCAGGAACATTTCCGCCAGACCCGACGCGAGCGCGCCCGACGTCGCCCACGGGTCCGGCAGGCGCAGCGCCCACACCAGCGGGAAGAACGCGGCACCCAGGATCTTGAACACCGGGGTGTAAGTGGCCAGCACCAGACCGATCGTGCCCACGGCCATGATGCCCGGAGTGACCTGCACGGCCATGATCAAACCGTCGCGGAAGTTCGCCCACAGCACCTTGCCCAGAGATTCGGCGCGGTTGAGCTCCAGCTTCGCCTCGCGCCACGCGGCCTTGAAACGGTTGCCCTGAATCTCCTTTTCCGGGTGCGGCTGCGCGCCCGGGTAGTAGTCCTCCGGGATGCGGGTAATCGGTGGGATGCGCACCACGATCGCGGTGACGATGAAAGTGATGATAAACGTGATGAAGAAGTACGCCGTCCAGTGCTCCATCATGTCCAGCGTCTTCGCCACGATGACCATGAACGTCGCGGACACGGTGGAAAAGCCCGACGCCACAATCGACGCCTCACGGCCGTCGTAGCTGCCATTTTTGTACATGCGGTCCGTGATGAGCAGACCCAGCGAGTACGAGCCCAGGAACGACGCCACCGCGTCCACCGCGGACTTGCCCGGGGTGCGGAACACCGGGCGCATGATCGGCTGCACCATCACGCCGATAAATTCCATCAGGCCGAAGCCGACGAGCAGGCCGAGGAAGATCGCGCCCACCGGGATGAGCAACCCCACCGAAATGACCAGCTTGTCCAGGATGAACGGGCCGATGTCCGGGTTGAACAGCCACGCCGGGCCGAAGCCGAACGTGAGCATCGCGCACAGCACAATCGCCAGCACGGACAGCCCCGCGAACGCCATACGCGGGTAATCCTCTTTCCAGCGCCCGGACACGAACTGGTAGACCGTGCCCGCGATGATGGCGAACAGCGCCAGGTAGCGGGTGCCCTCGCCGAGTGTGGTGGTGATCCAGCTGACGATGTGGTCGAGCAGGATCGTGGACTTGGAATCGCCGATGGTAAACGGCACGAAGAACGCGAAGATGCCGATGGCGCTGTAGACGAAGAAGCGCCACACCGCCTTCGGTTTCGGGTCAGCCTCGTCCGCGGTGCTCTGTGGTGCGGGTTGGCCCTGGTTTTCGGCGCGGGTGATGTGTTCGGTGTTGTCGGTGGGGTCCTCAATGCCCTCGAAGCGGGGATTGTCCAGCTCCGGGATCAGCGCCTCCGCACCCGCCGGCAAGTTCTTCACCGGCCAGGCGGGGGAAAACCTGCGCCGAGAGTTCACCGGCTTCGCAGTCTCGTTCATGGTGTCCTTCCATCTCGTGCGTTTAGCACCGCAAAACCCTGCGGATATTGCGCAGAACGGAATTTTTCGGTGTCGGCGCATAATTTTTACACGAAAAGTGACGCAAAGCACAACTAGATGTCCTATGTTCTCTAGTTACCTGCAAGGTTTCCC
This sequence comes from Corynebacterium faecium, assembly GCF_027257105.1. Lineage (NCBI taxonomy): Bacteria > Bacillati > Actinomycetota > Actinomycetes > Mycobacteriales > Corynebacteriaceae > Corynebacterium > Corynebacterium faecium. The sequence goes on along the minus strand of NZ_JAPYJX010000007.1, from coordinate 177,402 downwards.
TGAAAACTCCCAGCGCATACCCCTTTAGGAGGGTCCCGTGGAAGGTTTTATCGACTCCCTCAACGGTGTGATTTGGTCCAACGCACTCGTCTATCTGTGTCTCGGCGCGGGTGCGTACTTCACGCTCGCCACCCTGTTCCTGCAGATCCGCTGCCTGCCGGACATGATCCGCCAGCTCAAGTCCGGAGAAAGCTCCGAGCAGGGCATTTCCTCGTTCCAGTCCCTGATGATCTCGCTCGCCGGCCGTGTCGGCGTGGGCAACATCGCCGGCGTGGCTACCGCCATCGCGTTCGGCGGCCCGGGCGCGGTGTTCTGGATGTGGCTGGTGGCCCTGCTCGGCTCCGCCACCTCCTTCATCGAGTGCTGCCTCGCCCAGATTTACAAAGAGCCGGACCGGGACACCGGTGAGTACCGCGGCGGCCCCGCCTACTACATCGAGAAGGCGTACAAGCACACCTCCGCAGCCCCGTTCATGCTGGTCTACGCCATCATCTTCGCGGTGTGCATGCTGCTGGCAACGTCCTACTTCCTGCCAGGTATTCAGGCCAACGGCGTGGCCGCGGCCGTCGATAATGCGTGGGGCGTGAACATCTGGGTCTCCGCCACGATCATGACAGTGCTGCTCGCCTTCATCATCATCGGCGGTGTCAAGCGCATCGCCAACTTCGCCTCCATGGTCGTGCCGTTCATGGCCGGCATCTACATCATCATCGCCATCGTGGTGCTGTTCGCGAACGCTTCCCAGATCCCCGAGGTCTTCGGCACCATCGTCCGCGCCGCCTTTGACAAGGAGGCCGCGTTCTCCGGCATGCTCGGCGCCGCCATCATGTGGGGCGTCAAGCGCGGCATCTACTCCAACGAGGCCGGCCAGGGCACCGGCCCGCAGTCCGCCGCAGCAGCCGAGGTCTCCCACCCGGCGAAGCAGGGCTTCGTCCAGGCGTTCGCCGTCTACATCGACACCCTGTTTGTCTGCTCCGCCACCGCCTTCATCATCATCTCCACCGACATGTACAAGGTCTTCGAGGGCCAGTCCGAAGATGGCGCTGTGCTTTACGACGGCTCCCTGCCCGACGGCATCCCCGTCGGCCCCGGCTTCGTCCAAGAAGGCCTGAACTCCTTCTCCGCCGGTCTTGGCCCGTCGTTTATCGCCCTGGCGATTATGTTCTTCGCCTTCACCACCGTGCTGGCGTACTACTACATGGCAGAGACCAACTTCACCTACCTGAACCGCTGGGTGAAGAGCGAAGGCGCACGTAAGGCCATCATCTGGGTGCTGCGCGCCCTGATCCTCGTGGCTGTCTTCATCGGTGCGACCACCACCCCGGGCACCGCCTGGGCGCTCGGCGACATCGGCGTCGGCGCGACCGCATGGCTCAACATCGTGGCGATTATCTTCCTGCAGGTCCCGGCGCTGAAGTGCCTGTGGGACTACCGCCGCCAGAAGAAGGCCGGCATCGACCCGCACTTCGACCCCGAGGCGCTGGGCATCAAGAACGCCGACTTCTGGGTGGAGCGCAAGAACCGCATGATCGAGGCGGGTACCTGGCCGGGCGTTGAGGGCAAGGTTGTCACCACGACCCGCAACATCTAGCCGTAATCAAACCGGCTACCTACTGCCGCCGTAATCAAACCGGCTGTCGTGGCTGGCATGATCCGGGTGGTGGGTGTGGTCTGTTTCCGGAGCGGGGTGATCACCATGGTGATCACCGGAATGGTGGGGAGTGCTCATGACGTTCCTTCCGCTCAACCCGGTCGGGGTCGGGATGATGGGTAAAACTGATCAGGATAAGACGGTGTAGCCGGCCTCTTCGATGGCCCGGCGAACCATCTCCGGAGGTACGACACCGGTGACCGTGACGGTGGAAACACCACCAGCAACGAGATCAATCTGGACGTCGTCGACCTGGGGGAGGGCCTGAAGGGCCTGGGTCACGCTTTTCGCGCAGTGCCCGCAGGTCAGGCCGGTGACCTGGTAGCTAGGGGAGGATCCTCCTGCTGACGAGTCGCTGGCGGCAGGGATGGAGGCGGTGTCGACATGTGAGGCAGGTCCGCAACAGCTGCAGCCATGGGAGGCCATTGGCAAGAGGCGGGGCGGGGGGTTGGTCATGGGAAAGCTCCTATGGGTCGGTGGGATGCGGTAACGCTCGCTAGCATATACCCCCCCGGGGTACATTTTCAAGGGGCGGAGGGCACGGCCCTCACGCAGGGCAGGGTGTGGTCACCGAGCAGCCTCCTCGCTGTCGGGAGGGGACAGCGGGAGGCGGAGGGCAAACACCGCTCCGCGACCGGGTCCGGGGGAGGTGGCGGTGAGAGTGCCGCCGTGGGCCTCGATCAATGCCTTGGAGATGGTCAGACCGATACCGGCCCCGCCGTTGTCCCGGCTGCGGGCGGCATCCCCCCGGTAGAAGCGTTCGAAGATGTGTCCGAGCTGACCAGGTGGGATGCCCTCGCCGTCATCGGCGACGTGGATGAGCGCGGTGGACGCCCCCTGTCGGCGGACGCTGATCCGGACCTGCCCGCCGGCCGGGGTGTGCCGTAGCGCGTTCGACAGGAGATTGCTCATCACCTGGCCGAAGCGTTGCCGGTCCACGAGCACCCGGGCGGCGTCCGTAATGGTCTCGACCTGTAAATCGACGCCTTTGTCGGCATAAGCTTCCCCCGCGGCAGCAGCGGCGGTATGGAGCAGATCCCCGAGCCTCTCCTCCGCTAGGTCCAAATCGATCCGGTGTTCCTGGGCCCGGGAGACATCGTCAATGTCTTCCATCAACCGGGTCAGGCGGGTGAGTTGGTCAGCCATGATCGCGTGGGTGGCATTATCCCAGTCCACGACCCCGTCCTGGAGACCATCGAGGTAGACCGTGAGCACCGATAAGGGGGTGCCCATTTCGTGGGCCAGATCAGAGAGCATCTGGCGGCGGACCTGTTCGGTGTGTTCCAGCCGGTCGGCCATGGTGTTGAAAGCATGCGCCAGGGTGGTGACCTCGGGGCCTGCTTCTCCGGCGGGCACGCGGATATGGAAGTTGCCGGCCGTCAGGCTGGTAGCGGCGCGGGTGAGATCCTGCAAGGGGGTTCGCAGACGACGCGATAACCACAGGCTGGCCAGTAGGGCGCTGATCAAGGCGGTGGGCAGGGCGACGGCCAGGGTGATCAGGTTGGCGTCCCGATAGGCCTGCTCGGCATGGAACAGCTCCAGCGAGGGGTCCTCCCGGCCGACCATCAACATATGATCATGGAACAGGGTCGGGCCCACCATCGTGGCCGCGGCCGCGGCCACCAGCAGGCTAATTACCACGACCAACACCTGGGCGGCCAGGAAGCGGAAGGTCAGGCCGGGTCCGTGATTCATGGCTGCCCTACCCGGTAGCCCACGCCACGCACGGTGTCGATAAACCCCCGGCCCCGGGTGTCGGTGCCGAGCTTGCGACGCAAGTTGCCGATGTGGACATCGACGATGCGTTCATCACCGACCCAGGCGGTCTCCCAGACCTCGGTGACCAGGTCGTGGCGGGTCAGCGCCTGGCCGGGGCGCAGGGCCAGGGCAACCAGCAGCTCGAACTCCGTGCGGGTGAGCTCCACGGTCGTCTCCCCCACCCGCACCTGATGGGCGACGGGGTCAAGGATGAGGTCACCAACGATCAAGGGGGTGGTCACCTGCGGTGGGGTGGTGCTGGTGCGCGGGCGGCGCAGCACCGCATGCACCCGGGTCACCAGTTCCCGGATGCTAAAAGGTTTGGTGATGTAGTCATCCGCCCCCAGGGTCAAACCGCTGATCTTGTCGTCCTCGCTGCCACGCGCGGTGAGCATGAGGATGTAGCAGTCCGAGAAGGTGCGGATCCGTCGGCACACCTCCAGGCCGTCGAGTTCGGGCAGCCCCAGATCCAGCACCACAACATCGGGGGAAAAGCGACGGGCTTCGTCCACGGCCTGGATGCCGGTGTGCGCCTGGCGGGTATCGAAGCCGGCCCGGATGAGGTAGGAGGACACCATCTGAGCCAGGGGTTGTTCATCATCGACGACCAGCACCCGACCCAGGGGCGTGGCGGTGGTCGGTGTGCGGTCAGCCATAGACCCCAGTATCGCTCCGGGCAAGGGGAATACCACCCTCGCTCACTGCCCGGCGGGGAAATCTTCATTAAATCTTCAAACATCACCCTTCGACCGCCGTCACCCCTGTGCCCCACCCCGGGCCGGCGGCATCGCCTCTCCTCATCGGTTCAGCAGGCGCCACCAGGGATTTCACTGCCTGCACCGCATACCCGGGGCGGGTAGAAGGACATCGCCCACGGCTGTGGAGTGGTGTCCCGGTGGTGACCCAGCCCACCGAACTCACCCCCTTTTCGCCCTGTTATAGGGCTGTGAGCAGGGTTTTTGATTTCTACTCCGTCAGGCACCCGTGCAAGATAAAAGTATGGCACCGACCTTGAGACGGTGTCTTCTCACAGTGTTACCACGATCCAAGGAGATTGACGTGAAACGAGCAGCGATCGCAGCCGCCGCCCTGGCCCTCGCCCTCACGGGGTGTTCGGCCGCCGACCCGGAACCCACCGCCGACGGGACGGTGTCCCAGGATGCATTCCTGACTACCCATGGCCTGGCCGACATGGACGCGGTGGAGATCATTGATCACCTCGACCGGCAGAAGGTCACTGAGCGTCCCACGGATCTGATCGCCTCAGTGCGTAACGATGAACTGCTGCTCTCGAGCGATGACCAGGAAGTCGCGCTCGATCTTCCCGACAATCAGACGTATGTCTCGATCGCACCCTATCTCACCTCCACCCACGACTGTTTCTACCACAGCCTCACGACCTGCGTGGGGGAACTCGACAATGAGGATATCCAGGTCACGATCACCGATGAGGCGACCGGTGAGGTGCTGGTGGACGAGGCGACAACCACCTTCGACAACGGGTTTATTGGCTTCTGGCTTCCCGATGATGTCACCGGCCTGATTGAGGTCAGCTACCAGGGGCGTACCGGTACCACGGAGTTTTCCACCACCGACGACGGTGCCACCTGTGTCACAGACCTGCGCCTGACGTGATGGCTCAGCAGGATCCTCACCTGCGCCTGTCTCCCGTGCCACTGAAATCTTGCACTAAGGAAGGTTAAATCATGACGAACGCGTTTTCCCGACGACAGTTTCTGCTCGGCGGGCTCGTCCTCGCCGGCACCGGGGCCATGTCCGCCTGCAGCAGCGACCCTGGACCCGCTGCCTCGGCACCAGGTCCCTCCCTTCGCCCCACTCCCACCCCCACTGCGCTCGGTGAGCCGACGGTGCGCCGGACGCTGACCGCGCGGCCCCTCTCCCTGGATATCGGCGGCATCGAAGCCAAGACGTGGGGATACGTCTCTGACACCGGGGATCCGGCCATTGAGGCCACCGCCGGCGACGTCCTCCAGGTCGATATCACCAATGAACTGCCTGAGAGCACCTCCATCCACTGGCATGGCATCGCACTCCACAACGCAGCCGACGGTGTGCCCGGCATGACCCAGGACCCCATTGAACCTGGCGAGTCTTTCTCCTATGTTTTTGAAGTCCCCCACGGTGGCACCTACTTCTACCATTCCCACACCGGCCTGCAGCTTGATCGCGGCCTCCACGCCCCTCTGATCATCCGTGACCCGCAAGACGCTGAGGATCAGGACGTCGAGTGGACCATCGTGCTCGACGACTGGGTCGATGGCATTCAGGGCACTCCCGACGATGAGCTCGACAAGCTCACCGGAATGGGTTCGGGCGACCATAACGGAATGGGAGGTCACGGCCAGATGATGCACGGCACCCCGGACCGGGTACTGGGCGGGGATGCCGGCGATGTGATGTATCCGCACTACCTCATCAACGGACGTATCCCCCGTGCTCACCAGACCTTCGAGGCTCGCCCGGGCGACAAGGCCCGCCTGCGGTTTATCAACTCCGGCGGTGACACCATCTTCAAGGTGGCCCTCGGTGGTCACCGCATGACCGTCACCCACACCGACGGCTTCGCTGTCCAGCCCTGGGAGACCGAATCGATCTACCTGTCGATGGGCGAGCGTGTCGACGTCGAGGTCATCCTCGGCGACGGCATCTTCCCGCTCACGGCTTTGGCGGTGGGTAAGGACGACCGCGCCTTCGCCGTCATCCGCACCGCCGGCGGCCAGGCCCCCCGCCCCGATGTCGACTTCCCCGAGTTGTCGTCCACCGGACTGCTTCTGTCCTCCCTGAAGCCAGCAGACCGTGCACTCCTGCCCGAGGGCACACCAGATCGAGAAGTCAGTATCGACCTGGGCGGGCAGATGATGCCGTATGAATGGAGCATTCTCACCGACGGCCAATCCTCCTCCGCGACCGTGCAGGAGGGCCAGCGCCTGCGGATGGTCATGCGCAACAGGACCATGATGCCCCATCCCATGCACATCCACGGCCACACGTGGGCGCTACCCGGCAGCGACGGGCTACGCAAGGACACTGTCCTTCTCCGCCACGGTGAAACCATGATCGCCGACCTGATCGCTGACAACCCCGGTGAGTGGGCATTTCACTGCCATAACGCCTATCACATGGAAACCGGGATGCTCAGCTCGCTTCGCTACGAGTAACTCCCACAGCAGGGTTGAGTGCCGAGGTGGGCAGAGTCGCTGCAGACCACCCACCGGGCAGCACGATGACCTTCCTCGGTGTTGTGGTCTTCCGGGACAACCAGAACACCGTCTTCTTCCCCACCGCCCCGGAAAACCGAGATTATCTACGCAGAGGAGGAACGTGCCCCGCTGCCGGACTTCTCCGGCCCGTCGCTGATGGAGGAGGGTGAGGAGATCAGCCTGTCTGTTTTTGAAGGCGAGGTCGTCGTCCTCAACGCTTGGGGCCAGTGGTGTGCACCGTGTCGGGCGGAAGTCGATAACCTGCAGCTTGTCCACGCAGATCATGGAGATGTACTCGTACATATTTCCCAGCGGCTGCGTATCTGTGGCGCACTACGCTCTTGCTCTGCGCTGGCTCACCGACTTCAACACTGCCGGGTATGCTGCTGTTGTTGCCGTTCAGGCGCTACTGTTAATGCTGGTTGCCGCGGTATCGTCTAACGAGGCGGCTTTTCGCAGCCGCTGGTCGGGCTGGTGGCTGCTCACCCCTGCGGCCCTGGTGTTATTGGAGGCTGTGCAGCACCGGTTCCCGTTCGGCGGTTTCCCGTTGTCCGCTTTCGGATACAGCCAGACCGATGGTCCTTTCATGGCGGCAGCGCCCCTGGGAGGGACTCTCCTGGTGACCGCGTTGGCCGCAGTTGCGGGGGCCGTTGTTACCGCTGTCATCTTCGGGCCGAGACGAGCCCGTGCAGCATCCGTGGTCGCAGTGGTCGTGGTACTCGCGGTACCGGCGTTCGCGTCAACGATCGTAGATGATACGGCAGAAGGCAGCCTTGACGTCGTGCTCGTGCAGGGTGGAGGCCCCGTGGGCTTCGCGCGGTCAATACCGATCCGTTTGATACGACCCGCCGGCACCTACAGGCTGCCGACGATATCACCGGGGACCCTGATCTGGTTCTGCTGCCCGAAAACGTCGTCAATATCGACGGCTCAATCGACGGGACGCGCGTTGATGCAGCTTTCGCTGAACTGGCCAGGCAACTCGACACGAACATCGTCGTCGGAATTACCGAATCTGAGGATCAACATTTCAGGAGCGCATCCATAGTGTGGGGGCCGGACGGGACCCGGTTAGGACGCTATGAGAAGCATCATCGTGTGCCGTTCGGCGAGTACATCCCTATGCGCAATCTGATTGAACGACTCAGCGAGGACGCACGGTTCATCCCCCGCGACGCCATTGCCGGAGAGGGACCGGCGGTGCTCGATCCCAGCGGGACACCACGATTGGGGATCGTCATTTCTTATGAGGTCTTCTTCGCCGACCGGGTCGCCGATGCCGTTCGCAATGGTGGGCAGCTACTCCTCGCACCGACCAACGCCGCGTCTTTTGTGACCGAGGAAGTACCTGCAATTGAAGTGGCCGCATCCCGGATGCGTGCCCGCGAGTTTGGCCGCACCGTTCTCCAGGCTGCCCCCACCGGATACTCCGCAGTTATCCAGCCCGACGGCATAGTCTCACAACTCAGTGGCCTGGGCACGAACGAACTGCTGACGGCAACCGTTCCCCTTCATACTGGTTTGATGCCGTATGCGCGCATGGGGGATACACCCCTGTTGGTTCTCGCGATGCTGGCTCTTGCATGGCCTGCGGTTACCGGCCTCGTCAGCTGGCGCAGGAGAAGGCAGGTTACGGGAATATCCCACTAAACGTGGATTACGGCACCTGCTCCTCGTTGGCGGGACGCTCGCCGCCCCCATATATGACGAGCACGGACTGCCTCCCCTGTGCCCCGGTCTGGCCTGCCTGGAGAAGCTATCAAGTCCGGGCTGTGTCGGCGATGAGTGAGAAGCGTCTCTGCGGTCTGAGGCGGGTGCCTCACGCCCAGTCACTGTCGCCGGTTCCGGTGTCGGGGCCGGTCCTGGTGAGTGCGGGAAGGTTAGAAGGTGACGCCGTGCTCGGCGAACCAGGGCAACGGGTCGACCGCCCCGCTGCCAGTCGGGTAACGCTCGAGGTGCAGGTGAGAGCCGGTGGAAAACCCCCGGTTGCCCATGCCAGCGATCCTCTGACCAGCGGTGACGCGTTTTCCAACGGTCACGTCGAAAGTCTCCATATGACCGGAGACGGCAATCGAGCCATTATCGTGCTGGATGCGGATCCACTGCCCGAAACCGGAGGCCGGGCCGGAGTCAATGACAGTGCCGCCCATCGCCGCGAGGATCGGGGTACCTACGACGTTGGCGATGTCGATACCCGCGTGGAGGGTTCCGCAGTGCACGCCGGAACCGGAGGTGAAGGTGCCTTCAGCGGGCTTGACCACCGAGGGCGCGCGGGCAGCGCGCTCCTTCTCGGCCCGCTCGGCGTTGTACTGGATGGCCTTGTCCAGCTGCTCGTCGATGTTGGCGACCGGCTTGAATTCGGAGATCGCGAGAATCTGCGGTGCGGCCTGCGTCCCACTCGAGGACAGGGCCGTGTCGTTGGTGGCCAAATCCACCTCGACGGTGGCAGCCTCCGGGGAGACCGGAGCCTCGACCTCGGCCGGGGCTTGGAACCGAGACGCTGATCAGCTCACCGTCATTGACGGCCGTGGACTACCCAGCTACAGCACTCCCCGTCGTCGCCCCGCAACTTTTCCACTCCGCCGAGACGGCGGAACGTGGGCCAGGGCGTCGATGGCGGTGGCAATCACTGCTGCCATTGCCGGGCCAGCGTGCGAAGGGCTGTCGCAGTTGAAAGCTTATCGATGATCAGATACCGCGGCACAGGTATGGACAGGCAGGTCAGTCCAGTTTGGGGTCGGACGTGAACTCCTTGTGGGAGACACCGCCCGCCTCCTGACGGGTAGCCGCTGCGGCACGGATATCCTCGCCATCCTCCAGCGCCTGAACCGCCCGGTCGTAGAAGTCCGGGGAGACCACCACCGCCCGGCGGCGGGGCCCGCGACTGGAGATGGTGACCGGTTCACCTTGGGCGGCATCAAGATAGTGGCTTTGTTCGCTGCGGAACTGACTGAGGGTGACCGTGATGCCCATACCCTTTAACGTACATTTTGTACAAGAAGTGCAGCAACGATCGCGGCCGTTCCGGAAGTCCTGCCCGCCGAACGGGACGCTTAGGGGCAGACACCTCCTTGACTGATACCCCCCATGGGTATAGGTTGAAGGTTGTTGGGCATCTCCACTCCTGCCCTTCAGGACATCAAGGAAAGGATCATCTGATGAGCGCCGTAACAAAGAAGTACATCATCGAAGGCATGACCTGCGGACACTGCAAGTCCTCCGTGGAGGAGGAGATCGGCGAGGTCGCCGGTGTGACCATGGTGGAGGCCACCGTGGATACCGGGCAGGTGACCGTCACGGGTGAAAACTTCACCGACGACGATGTTGTCGCCGCCGTCACGACAGCCGGCTACACCGTCAAGCCCTAATCCCTGGGCCCGGTCCCCGCCTCGCGTAGACACGGCCGGGCCAACCCTGCTGGATATGCCCATCAGGCCCAGCCATGCCGGTTCGATATCCCCGACGGTGCATCTGTGGGCGGGCCTTTTGGGACCTCGGAGATGCACCTCACGACTGTTTACTGAAGGACTGATCACTGATGATTCAAACTCAACCGTCGGTTGACCTACTCCAGGTCGATCTGGGCGTCACCGGCATGACCTGTACGTCGTGCTCAGGGCGGGTGGAACGCAAGCTCAACAAGCTCGATGGCGTGGAGGCCACCGTTAACTTCGCCACCGAATCCGCCTCCGTCAGTTACGACCCCACCAAAGTCGACGCCGATCGGCTGATCGAAACCGTGCGGGGTGCCGGGTACGACGCGTTCACCATGGGGGATCAACACGCCTCCGCCGTGGACAGCGGTCCGGAGGAGGACACCGAGGTGGTCGGTGACCGCCACGAACAGGCCCGCGAGGCCGAGGCCACAGACCTGAAGACGCGTCTGATCGGGTCGACGATCCTCTCCGTTCCGGTGGTCGCGATCTCGATGATCCCGTCCCTGCAGTTCATGAATTGGCAGTGGGCCTTGCTCGTCATGTCCACCCTGATCTACTTCTACGGTGGCGCCCCGTTCCACCGGGCGACCTTAACCAACCTGCGTCACGGCTCGACCACGATGGACACACTCGTGTCTCTGGGCACTACCGCTGCGTATCTGTGGTCGCTGTGGGCCTTGTTTTTCGGCAACGCCGGGCACCCCGGCATGGTGATGGAGATGAGCCTGCTGCCCCGCGATGACGGCATGGACCACATCTACCTCGAGACCATCGCCGTAGTCATCACCTTCCTGTTGCTCGGCCGGTGGTTTGAGGTCCGCGCCAAGGGCCAGTCCTCCGCGGCGCTGAAGTCCCTGCTGGACATGGGTGCGAAAGACGCCGCGGTGATCCGCGACGGTGAGGAAGTCCGCGTCCCGGTCTCCCAGCTGACAGTCGGTGACGTCTTCGTCGTCCGCCCGGGTGAGAAGATCGCCACCGACGGTCGTGTCATCGAGGGCACCTCGGCCATCGACGAGTCGATGCTGACCGGCGAGTCCGTTCCCGTCGAGGCCGCCCCCGGCACCCCGGTCACGGGCGCGACGATCAACACCTCCGGTCGACTGCTGGTCGAAGTCACCCGCACAGGTTCGGAGACCACGCTGTCCCAGATGGCCAAGCTGGTCACTGACGCCCAGGCGAAAAAAGCCCCGGTCCAGCGCCTGGTGGATAAGATTTCCTCGGTCTTCGTCCCGACGGTCATTGTCGTCTCCATCATCACCCTGATCGTCCACCTCGCCGCCGGCAGCGGGGCGAACTGGGCCTTTTCCGCCGCAGTCGCGGTGCTGATCATCGCTTGCCCATGCGCCCTGGGACTGGCCACCCCGACCGCCCTGCTGGTGGGCACCTCCCGGGGCGCGCAGCTGGGCTTGTTGATCAGGGGCCCGGAGGTCCTTGAATCCACCCGCCAGGTCGACACCATCGTCATGGACAAGACCGGCACCGTCACCTCCGGGGTCATGTCGGTCACCGGCGTCCACGCCGCCGACGGCTACACCAACAACGAGGTCCTCGCCTTGTCGGCGGCCGTCGAAGCAGGTTCCGAGCACCCCATCGCCAAGGCGATTGTCACCGAGGCCGAGCGCTCCGGGAACATCCAGGAGGCCACCGACTTCGACAGCACCGCCGGCCGGGGCGTCACGGCCACCGTCAAGGGTCACGTCGTCACCGTGGGCCGTCCCGCCGGCCAGCTGCCCCGTGACCTCACCACCGCCTTCGACCACGCACAGTCGCAGGGCGCGACCCCGGTGGCCGTCTACGTCGATGACCAGCCCGCCGGTGTGGTCGTGGTGCGCGATGTCATCAAAGACTCCTCAGCGGAAGCGGTCGCCCAGTTCCGCAGGCTGGGGTTGAGGCCGTACCTGCTCACCGGCGATAACGCGAAGGCCGCGGCCGCCGTCGCCCAAGAGGTGGGCATCGATGCGGCCAACGTGAGTGCCGAGGTCATGCCGCAGGACAAGGTCGCGGTCATCGAGAAGCTACAACATGAGGGCAAGAAGGTCGCCATGGTCGGCGACGGCGTCAATGACGCGGCCGCCCTGGCCCAGGCCGATCTGGGTCTGGCCATGGGGGCGGGCACGGATGTGGCCATCGAGGCCTCCGATATCACCTTAATGAACAACGACCTGCGCTCCGCGGGCGATGCCATCCGTCTGTCACGTCGCACGCTGGGCACCATCAAGGGCAACCTGTTCTGGGCGTTCGCCTATAACGTCGTGCTGATCCCGGTCGCCGCGATCGGTTTCCTCAACCCGGGGTTGGCGGGCATTGCGATGGGCTTCTCCTCGGTGTTCGTGGTCTCCAACTCCCTCACGCTGCGTAGATTCAAGTCCTCCCACGACAACACAAGTTCCTCACCGCAGCCCGCTCGCCCCTCCGTGCGGCAGCCGGTCACCGCCTAATCCACATCCTTTTCTAGCGATAAGGAACCCCGTGTCCCCCTCCTGTGGCTGAGTCCCTCCAATCACACTCAGACCTCCGTCCCCAAGTACCTGCTCCTGACCTCTCCCCGGCCCCACCCGGCAGGCCCCTCCGGGCCGACAATCTGCCGACTACTTATCCGAATAACGCCACAGGGCGTGGGGACCATGAGGTCCTCATGCCTCATTCCATGCCCTCGGGCTTTCCATCCTGATCGACCCGCAACTGACTCAGGACATACCTGCCCCCTTTTTTCAGCAAGGAGACCATTGTGGATACTCGCACCCCTGATCAGGCCGCTTCTTCCTCGGGTGGGGCCGACACCTGTCACACCACCCATGGCTACATCAACGACAAGGATCGCTATCTCGCCCGCCTCAAGCGCATCGAGGGACAGGCCCGGGGCCTGCACAGCATGGTCGACGAGGAACAGTACTGCATCGACATCCTTACCCAGATCTCCGCGGTCAATGCTGCCCTACGCAGCGTTGCCCTGGGACTACTCGATGACCACATGAAACACTGCGTCCGTGACGCCGCCAAGTTAGGAGGAGAGGAGGCCGACGCCAAGTTCCAGGAAGTCACCGACGCTATCGCCCGTTTCGCCCGGTGACAGGCCGGGACCCGGCCACCACACCCCCGTCGAGAACGGCGGCCAGGCCACTCTGACCGCCCCTGTTGCCGGCTGGAGGCTTCGGAGTCCTGCTGCTGGCGGCGACATGATCGGGTTGATGGCCACTGTTGCTGCTGGTCGAAAAGATCGCGCCACTGAACAACCTTGACCACATCCCCACCTGCAACATCAACCGGTGCTGCCCCCAACACTCCAACTTTTTGTCCGCGCTCCCAAATCGGTTGGTAGCCGGATCTAGGTAGCCGGTTTTCCGCCTGTGGACGCTTGTTGCGCCAACCGCCCCGCTCGGCGCCCTACCGCAGGGAAGCGAACAGCGCTTCGGCCGCGGTGTCGTCCCAGAGCACCACGTTGCCCACTTCGGTGTCGGTGAACCCGCCGATGGGCACGGTCTCGGTTTCCAGGCCGCCGCGCAGCGCGATGACGATGCGGGCGAGGTTCCACGCGTGGTCGTCGGAGTTGACCGTCAGCAGGCTGGGCGTGACCCACAGCAGCCGCGCCATGCGGAACGGGTTGAGGTAGACAGACGGCGACAGCACACGCGTGACCAGGGTGGTCATGAACTCGCGCTGGCGTGCCACGCGGTCCAGGTCGCCCTGGGCGGTGGCGCGGGTGCGCACGTAACCCAGCGCGGTAGGGCCGTCCATTTGCTGGCAGCCGGGTTGGAGGTTGATGTTGGCCAACGGGTCGTCGATGGGCTCGGCGACGCAAATTTCCACGCCGCCCGCCGCGTCGACCACGCCGGCGAGGCCGCCCATGCCGATCTCCGCGTAGCGGTCCACGTGCAGCCCGGTGTTGTGCTCCACGGTTTCCACCAGCAGCTGCGGTCCGCCGATGGAGAATGCCGCGTTGATTTTGTCGTAGCCGTACCCGGGCACGGGCACGTAGGAGTCGCGCGGGATGGACACCAGCGTCGGTTTTCCGCGCAGCGGCAGGTGCATCAGCATGATGGTGTCGGTGCGTACGGTGCCGAGGTCGCCGCCGGTGCCGAGGCGTTCGACGTCCTTTTCGCTTAAGCCCGTGCGCGAATCGGAGCCCACGAGCAGCCAGTTGGTCCCGGAGGTGCCGGAGATTTGCTGCTCGGGCATGGCGGTTGTGCGGTTGAGGCGCGCGTCCGCGATCAGCACCGAGCCGATGAGCAAGGCGATGACCAGGGCAAGTACTGCGCCGCAGCCGGGGAGCTTTACTTTGCGACGTTCCTTCGGCCCCCGCCGCCTCCGCTTCGACACCTGCAGTGGGACTTCCTCCGGGGCGGGGCGCTGCTGCGCCGTCCGGCTGCGCGGGTGCTCCGGCGCGCGGCGCGGCTCGTAGGCGGCGGGGGGTTCGTAGACGGTGTGGCCCGGCTCGACCCGCTGCGAAACCCTGCGCGCGCGGGGTTCTACGCGCGTGAATTCGTCGGGGTGGCGGGTGGCGGGATCGCGTCGAGAAGCAGTTGTGCGACGGCGAATGGGGCGACCGTAGCGGTCCACGAGGGGCTTGCCGTCTTTGCCCAGCACGAACTCGCCCGCGTTGTCGCGGGGGTCGTTGGAATGGGGCGTAGTAGACATGCGCTTAGTGTAACCAGTGTGACGGAAGTGTTTAGATTCCGAGCCACGACAGGTCCAGCAGCGGATAGGCGATAAACGCCACGGCATCGATGAGAAAGTGCGCCATGATCAGCGGCCACACCCGGCCAGTTTTGTGGAAATACCAGGCGAAGATTACGCCCATGACAATGTTGCCGACACCCGCGGAGACCCCCTGGTACAGGTGGTAGGACCCGCGCAGCACCGCCGAGGCCGCGATGAACTGCCACGGTTTCCACCCCAGCTGCTTCAGGCGCGTGACCAGGTACATCACCACCACGATCTCTTCGCCGAAGCCATTGGCGAAGGACCACAGCAGTGAGGTGGGAATCTGCACCGCGGCGGTAGTCGGCACCACCACCTTGGACAGACCCAGGTGCACCGCGGCGACGTAAAACGCCAGGCCGGGAATCCCGATCAACGCCGCGAACCCGGCCCCGCGCCACAAATCCGCCCAGCGGGGCCAGCGCCAACGTTCCTCCAAAAGGAACCACGCCAGCCCGCCCCACGCGAACAGCGTCAGCGCGGAAGTCGCCTGCAGCGCCAGGTCCAGCCAGGGAACCGTCGAAGCCGCGTCGTGGATGGTGGTGCTCTGCTGGTTCAGTGGGGCTTGCAACAGCGAGTCCACAAGCCGCAGCGCCGCGCGCAGCCCCGCGGTGCCGAAGGTGACCGCGAGGACGAGCACGATTTCGAGCTTCAGGCGCCGAGTCATGCGCTAACTTTAACGCCATGCAGGATTCGTGGGCGCGCACTATCACGCAGGTTGTCGGCCAGGAGTATCCCGCCGCCATGCACCATGAGCAGGCCGGCCCCGGCCACCCCGACCCGCGGGCGCTGCATCCGGCGTTCTGGGGCTCGTACGACTGGCACTCGTGCGTGCACATGCTCTGTACCGCGGTGAAGCTGCATGTGCGTATCGACGACCACAGGCTCGCCGACCTCCTCGACGAGCGCCTGACCGCAGAGAACATCGCCGCCGAGGCCGGGTACCTGCGCGCGCATCCCCTATACGAGCGGCCGTACGGCTGGGCGTGGGCGATGCAGCTAGTCAAGGTGTGCCGCGGCACCCGGTGGGAGGGGGCGCTCGCGCCGCTTGAGGCCCAGCTGGAGCGCAACATCGCCGCCTGGCTGGACACACAGCAGTGGCCGGTGCGCCACGGCGTGCACTCGAACTCGGCGCTGGCGCTGCTGCTCATCCACGACGCCGCACCGGCGAAGCGCGAGCCGGTGGAGCGCACCGCTCGCGCCTGGTTCGGCGCCGACCGCGCCTACCCGCACACCTGGGAGGTCTCGGGCCACGACTTCGTCTCTAATGGCCTGGCCGAGGCCGCGCTGATGCGCCGCGTGCTGCCAGCCGGCGAGTTCGGCACCTGGCTGGACGGCTTCCTCGCCCCCGAGGCGTTCGAGTTCTACACCACGCCGATCACGGTCGCCGATCCGGAGGACGGCCAGCAGGCCCACCTCATCGGGCTCATGCTCACCCGCGCGTGGCTGCTGCGCGAAATTGGGAGGCCGCAAGGTACGCAGACGCTTATCGACGCAGCTTCGCCCCACCTGACCGGCCAGAATTTCATGGCCACGCACTGGCTGATCACCTACGCACTGCTCGCCGAAGACGCGACGGGAGCGTGACATTCGTGTACAAACGTGGCTATGGGAGCCGGTGAGAACCCCGGGGCGGGCAGCCCGAGAGAGCCGTATCAACAGTTAGTGCGCACCATCGTCGCGGAGATCTCCGACCGCCTCCCGCTGGAGGCGTTCTACTCCGTAGTGATCGCGCACGAGGGCAAAACCTTCGTCGCTGCGATGGTGCAGCTGGAAGGCCAGCCGCCACAGACCGCGACGATCGACTACGAGGACGAGCACCGCGAGCTGTTCTACGAGCTGTTCTGGCAAGAGGTTGCCCTGACCGGCCAGGGCGGACCCACCCAGCTGTACGCGGCTAGCTTCGCGCCCAAGTCCAACTCGTTTGTCTACCACGGCAGCCACCCGTACGACCCAGCCCAGGGCATGCCGGATGCGGCGGCGCTGCAGCGCTTCGCGCAGCGACTTCAAAGGGCGCACGCGGCCGCGATGGTGGACGCGCACCTCTACCACCGCTCGGCCATGAAGCCTGCGTTTCGTCCCTCTGGCGCCCACCTGACCGAGGAGCTGTTTACCATTCTCGGCCAGGAGATCCACCAGCAGGCGCAGTACTTCGGCGCGGATTGGGCAGCACTGAACGTTTTCTTCGCGATGACTTCCGGCCCGGAAGGCACGCAGCTCGAGCAGGTGGACGCGATTTTCTACATGGAGAACCTCTCCTACATCTACGGCGTTTTCTCCCGCGCCGCGCTCGAGCCCTTCGCCACCGCCTACGCCGACGCGCTCGCGGACGGAAAGCCGTTCCACCACGCGCAGGTGCAGATCACCATGAACAAGCAGATCGATGAAGTCACCAGCGGCGCGTCGTGGGACGAGTGGGCCGAACGCATCCGCACCACCGCGGAGAACTGGAGGGACGTGGCCAACGACACCCACCCGCTGATGCAGAGGCAGCCATGACCCGCGTCGCGTATTTGGGCCCCGCGGGCACATTCACGGAAGAAGCCGCACGCCGCTTCGGCGTCGAGGGCGCGCAGTACGTGCCCGTCGAGTCGCCGGCCGCGGCACTTGCCGCCCTAGACGCGGGCGAGGCGGAGTACGCGGTGTGCGCGATCGAGAACTCCATCGACGGCGCGGTGACCACCACCATGGACGCGCTCGCCGCCACCGAAAGCGCGCGCATCGTGGGAGAGACCGAGCTGGCCATCGCGTTCGCCGTCATGACCAGGCAGGGGCAGAAGCTTGACGACGCCCTCCGGCTCGCCACCCACCCCGTCGCCCACCAGCAAGTCAAGCGCTGGATCGCCGAAAACGCACCGAAAGCGGAGTTCATTCCGGCGCCGTCCAACGCCGCGGCGGCGAAGATGGTGGCCGACGGCGCGGCCGACGTGGCCGTTGCCCCGGAGCGGGCGGCGGCGCTGCACGGGTTGGAAGTGCACGCGCGCGGTGTCGCTGACGCGGAGACAGCGCGGACCAGGTTCGTGCTCGTCGCAAAGCAACCTGCTCCACCGCAACCCACCGGCAACGACCGCACCGCGATTGTCTTCCGCACGAAAAACGAACCCGGCGCCCTGGTGCGCGTGCTGCAGGAATTTGCGGCGCGCGGGGTGGATATGACGCGCATCGAGTCGCGGCCCACGCGCGAGGCACGGAACACCTACGACTTTTTCGTGGACTTGGCGGGCCACGCAAACGACGCAGCTGTGGCCGACGCACTTGAGGCCGGTGCCGCGCACACCACCGAGATACGCCAGCTGGGAACATGGCCGAGGGAGGCACGATAGCGATGGTTTTTACAATGCCGACTGACAGGTACCCATGGGCGGGTAACGCGGTTGAGCGCTTCGAGTACGAAGTGCGCAGCCAGATGCATTATGTGCACGAGAAATTCCCGCTGAGCTTGTTCATGGGGTGCAACCCGAGAGGGCAAGTGTTCTTCTTCGTTCTCGGGGAAAGCGACGGCCAGGTGGGGCTGGTGGAGCTCGACTTCGAGGAGCAGCTGCACCGCCTCATGTACGAGGTGCTGCTTCAGCGCCGCCCGGCCGAGGACCCGTGTTGGGGCCTTGCGGTGCACTACGACCCGGACGCCGACGAGATCCAGTACCGGGGCCTTGACGGCCTGGGCGCCATGGGGGACGAAGAGCGCGCGCTGGAGGTGCAGCGGGTGGCCAAGGAGATGGGCGGGCTCTCTTAAGGGGGATTAGCCCCATCCGAGGGCGTGGAGCTCGTGCTCTTCTAACCCGAAGTAGTGGCCCACCTCGTGCAGCACGGTCACCTTCACCTCGTGGCGCAGCTGCTCCTCATCCACGCAGATCGCCTCGAGGGCGTTTTTGTACACGAACACCGCGTCCGGCAAGAACCCGGAGTGGTTCGAGTGCTGCTTCGTCAGCGGCACGCCCTCGAACAGGCCGAGCAGGGTCGGATTGTCCGGGTTGTAGTCCCGCGCCAGGATCACCATGTTTGTCATGTGCTGGGCGAAGTTGTCGGGGATGGTGTCCAACGCGTCGTTGATCATCTCCTCGAACGCCTCGTCGCTGACCGGGAGCATGGCTACTGCACCGGAGCCTGTGCCGGGTCCTGCGCAGCGCCAGCGTTGGCGGGGGCGGGGTCCTGCGCCGCGCCGGCGGTGGGCGCTGGGGCAGCCGGGGTCTGCTGGTCCCTCAAGGGGCGGCGCTGGGGGCGTTCGGGGGGCGGAGCGTCGTCGATAAGCAAATGCTCGCGGCCCTGCGTCGCAGACCCCGTGAGGTTGGCAAAGCCACCCTCCGGGCGCGAGAACATCAGCGCGCAGTTGACGCTGTGGGAGCCGCCCTCCCAGGCGGCGGGGGACTGCGTGGTCCAGAACGGTCGCAGCGCGATCTGGTAGAGGTTCTCCTCGCTGCCGAGGTACTCCTGCGCGGCCTGGGTGCACACGTCCTGGAGGTGCTTGTCCTGCTCCTCAACGGCCGGGGTGTGGTCCGGGAAAACCTCATCGAGCGAGACCGTGCTGGTGATCTCCAGCTGGTGCGGGTCCGCGCACTTGACCGCGGTGAGCGTGTTGGACGCGTCGATGGACACGCACTGGCCGGGCTCGAACACGCGGGCCTGGTCCTGGTCCACCACACGCCCAGACGTCAGGATCGGCGCGCCGGCGCGGTCGGTCTCCTGCAGCCCGCACAGCATCGTGCGGTCCCCGCGGGCCCACGCGTCCGCCGGCGGCAGGATCGGGGCGATGGAGTAGCGGCCGTTCGGGTCGTACTTGCCTTCCAGATAACGCAGCGTGCCGGCGCCGCACAGCTCCTCGCGCAGCTGGGCCTGGCGCGTCGGGTTCGGCATCGGCGCCTCCGGGCCGAACTCGGAGGTGGGGTAGGTGGCCAGGTTCTGGCGCAGGGACACCTCGAAGCGGTGCTCGCCCTCGCAGTCCGCCTGCTCGAAGCCGGTGATCGTGCCGTCTTCGGCCACCTGCCAGGTCAGGCAGGCCCCGGCGTCGGCGGTGGTGAACGTCGCCGCCTGGTCGGGCGAGACGGTGGAGCTGGCGGTGGTGGAGGAAGCCTGGTCCCCGGTGTCAGTCTCCGAGGGGTCGGCGGCGAGCGTGTACGTGCCCGCGCCGACGGCACCCGCCAGTGCGGCGATGAGGAAGGAACGCAGCGCGCTCTGTTTCGAAGCCATGGCGGCCCATTATTCCACTTCTCGCGCTACCCGAGTAGTCAGCCGGTAGCGATCCGTGCGGTACACCGAGGAGCAAAACTCCACGTTGTGCGTTCCTGACCGGGCGAAACGCACGATGTGCAGCAGGGCTGCGTCCGGTTCAACGTCCAGCAGCGGGGCGTTGTCCGGCCCTGCCGTGACCGCGGTGACGGTCTGCTCCGCCTCCGTGACGCCCAGGCCGTAATGCTTGTCCAGCAGGGTGTAGACGGAGTGGTAGACGTCGTTTTCCAGAAGGTCCGGCACCAGGGTGGCGTTGTACCAGGCGTCGTCCACGGCGTACGGTTCGCCGTCGCCAAGCCTCAGCCTGCGCAAACGGATGTGCGTGGTGGTGGGGGCGGTGCCGAAAAACTGCGCGACCTCCTCCGGCGGGGTGGTGCGCTCGCACAGCAAGATGCGTGACGACGCCTCCACGCGCTGCGCCCGCATCTCATCCGAGAAACTTGCCAGGTGCAGGCGCGACACCAACGGCGCCGGAGCAACGAACGTGCCCTTGCCGCGCACGCGGCGCAGCCGGCCCGCCGCCACCAAATCCCCGATCGCGCGGCGCACCGTGATGCGGGAGACGCCGTACTCCTCCTCCAGCGCGCGTTCACCCGGCAGCGGGTCGCCGGGGGAGAACTCCGCGGCAATGCGGGACTCCAGAAGCGAGCGGAGCTGTTCGTGCTTGGGCACAGGGCCGTCTGCGATCGGGAGGGTCATACGCCCACCATAGCGCACTGGTTATGACCGGGCGCCGTTATGCCGTTGCGGCGTCGGTTTCAGGGTCGGTTGCAGGGTCGGCAGACAATGTAAGGTGAACAAGCGTGATTGATCTGAAGCGTGTGCGCGAAAACCCCGAGGCTGTCCGCGAGTCCCAAAGGGCCCGCGGCGAAGACCCTGCGCTTGTGGACGAGCTGCTGGCCGCCGACGAGGCCCGCCGCTCCGCCATCCAAAAGGCGGACGAGCTGCGCTCCGAGCAGAAGGCGTTTGGCAAGAAGATCGGCCAGGCCGCCCCCGAGGACCGCCCGGCGCTGCTGGAAGGCTCCAACGAGCTCAAGGCCCGCGTGAAAGAGGCCGAGGCGGAGGAGGCCGCCGCGCAGGAGAAGCTGGAGAAGCTGCAGTACTCCATCGCCAACATCATCGAGGGTGCGCCGGCCGGCGGCGAGGAGGACTTCGTCGTAATCGAGCACGTCGGCGAAGTGCCCGAGTTCGACTTCGAGGTCAAAGACCACCTGGATCTCGGCGAGGCGCTCGGCATCATCGACATGAAGCGTGGCACCAAGGTCGGCGGCGCGCGCTTCTACTACCTGGCGGGCGACGGCGCCTGGCTGCAGCTGGGCATGCTCATGCTCGCCGCCCAGAAGGCGCGCGAAGCCGGCTTCAAGGTGATGATCCCGCCGGTGCTGGTGCGCCCGGAGGTCATGCAGGGCACCGGTTTCTTGGACGAGCACGACGAGGAGATCTACTACCTCGAGCGTGACGACATGTACCTGGTGGGCACCTCCGAGGTGGCGCTAGCCGGCCTGCACCAGGACGAGATCATCGACCTGTCCGACGGCCCGCTGCTCTACGCCGGCTGGTCCTCCTGCTTCCGCCGCGAGGCCGGCTCCTACGGCAAGGACACCAAGGGCATCCTGCGCGTCCACCAGTTCGACAAACTGGAGATGTTCGCCTACTGCAAGCCCGAGGACGCCGAGGAGATGCACCAGAAGCTGCTCGGTCTGGAGCGCGAGATGCTCGGCGCCGTGGAGGTGCCCTACCGCATCATCGACGTCGCGGCCGGCGACCTCGGCTCCTCTGCCGCCCGCAAGTTCGACACGGAGGCGTGGGTGCCGTCGCAAGGCACGTACCGCGAGCTGACCTCCACCTCCAACTGCACCACCTTCCAGGCCCGCCGCCTGCACACCCGCTACCGCGACGCCGACGGCAAAACCCAGACCGCCGCCACCCTCAACGGCACCCTGGCCACCACCCGCTGGCTGGTGGCAATCCTGGAGAACAACCAGCAGGCGGACGGCTCCGTGCGCGTGCCCGAGGCGCTGCGCCCGTGGGTGGGCAAGGAAGTGCTCACGCCGTAATGGATACGCGCCGATACCGCGGCTTCACCGTCCCGCGGCTCTACGAAGGCATCTCCGCCAACCGCGACGAGGCCGTGGAGAAGTTCTACCAGGGCCTCGTCCGGTTCGCCCGCCGCGTCATGCGCGCGACGAACATCGACGTCACGGTCATCGGCGCCGAAAACATCCCTGCGGAAAGCGGCGCGATGCTCGCCGGCAATCACACCGGCTACGCCGACTTCATCCTGCTCGGCACTGGCCCGTATCTGCACGGCGAGCGGCTGGTGCGGTTCATGGCCAAAAAATCCGTCTTCGAGGTGCCCGTTTTGGGTTGGCTGCTCAAGTTGATGAAGCACGTGCCGGTGGACCGCGCCCGCGGCGGCGCCTCCATCGCGCCGGCTGTGGAGATGCTGCGCGAAGGCAACCTCGTGGGCATCTTCCCCGAGGCCACCATCTCGCGGTCGTTTGAGCTGGCAAACTTCAAAACCGGCGCTGCCCGCATCGCCCACCAGGCCGGGGTGCCGCTCGTGCCGTGCGTGATGTGGGGCTCGCAGCGCATCTGGACCAAGGACCTGCCGAAACACTTCTGCAACGTGCCCGTCATCGTGCGTTACGGCGAGCCCGTCCACCTCACCGGCGACGCCGAGGCGGACACCGCCGAGCTGAAGCGACAGATGCAATTGCTTCTCGACGCCTCACGGTCCGAATACGCCTCCCTCTACACCGACGGCGCGGGCGAGGCATGGATGCCGGTCGCGCTCGGCGGCACCGCGCCCACGCCGGAGGAAGCCGAGGAGCTCTACGCGAAGGAGCGCGCCGAGCGCGAAGCGAAGAAGCTGCGTAGGAAAGGTTGATGCTTCATGCCTGTCGACGCCACCGGTGACGCCCCGCGCCTGATCATCTCCGACATCGACGGCACCTTCATCACCTCCGCCGGCCGCGTCACCGACAGGCTGCGCGCAGTGATCGTGCGCGCCGTCGAAACCGGCGCCCACTTCGGCCTGGCCACGGGGCGTCCGCACCGCTGGCTCATCCCCGTGCTGGAGCAACTTCCGCTCGCACCGGTGTGCGTGTGCGCCAACGGGGCCGTGGTCTACGACCCAGCCACAGACCGGGTGCTGCACGCCTTTGAGCTCTCCCCGTCCGCGATGGCCGAGGTCGTCGAGGCGGCGGAGCGCGTCCTCGCCGATGTGCCGCACGGCTACGGCGTGGAGCGCGTCGGCTCGTCCGCGCTCGACCCGGAAGAGGAGTGCTTCATCATCACGCCTGAGTACAACCGGGACGCCTGGGACAGCCAATTCGGCGTCACCGACACCCAAACCCTGATCAGCCAGCCGGCCGCGAAGCTGCTGGTGCGCTGCCCCTCCATGACTTCGGCGCAGATGTACGAGCTCATCGCGCCAGAGGTAGACCCCGAGCTCGCGCACGTGACCTACTCCATGGACGAGGGCCTGATCGAGGTGTCCTGCCCCGGCGTGAACAAGGCCGCCGGCGCGCGCTACCTGGCCGAGCGCTACGGCGTCACCGCCGCCGACGCCGTTGCGTTCGGCGACATGCCCAACGACCTGGAGCTTCTGCGCTGGGCCGGTGTTGGCGTGGCGATGGGCAACGCGGCACCCATGCTTCACGACGCCGCCGACCACGTCACCGCCACCAACAACGAATACGGTGTCGCGCGCGTGCTCGAGCGCTGGTTCTAGCTCGCCTGCTGCTCCAGGCCCGCGAGCCAGGTGCGGTACGGCGTGGCAATCCGGTTGGGCAGCTGGTGCACCCCCGGGCGCTGGTCAATGGCGTTCTGGATCTGCGCGATGAACCCGTCGGTGCGCGCGTTATCCCACCCCACCCTGCGCACCACGGCGCCTTGATTCTGGAGTTGGGTTTCGCGGTGGCGTTCACGTCGTAAAGCTTCTGCTGCATCCCCGAACACCCCGCTGTTCTTCTCCAGCCCGTCCGCCTCGAGCACGAGGAAGCCGTTGATGAGCACGTCCGCCCACGCGACCGTGGGCCATCCATCCGCCTCGGTGATGCTGAAGCCGACCTGGAACTCGATGGCCTCCACGCCCGTGAGGCGGCCGTCGGCGATCGCGCGCAGAATCGCATCGCGCACGATGGTCTCCAACGCACTCGCGGACGTGTCGGCGGAGTGGCAGATGAGCTCGCGGAAGGCCTTCATGCCGCGGGCGCGAGTGAGAATCTCGGTCTTTTCCAGCAGGTAGTCCGTGGTGAGATGCTCGTGCTTGAACCGCGCGGACTCGATCTGCACCAGCGCCTCGAGCGCGCCGTAGTAGCGGAACGAGTCAAACATGGCACGGATCGCTGTCGCGGTGCGGATGCCGTTGTGCTCGACGAACTCCGCGTCGCGGAGGAGGCCGCTGCGGTAGATCCTGTCCGGGTACTTCTTGCCCCAGGCCCGGGACGACCCAGGCATCGCAAGATCTACCGTGGTCACCCATTTGTATGTGGAAAGGTCGAGCCACCGTGCAGCGGCCGGGCCCGTGATTGCTGCGGTTTTGCACTGTGCTGCGACCTTCTTGATCAGATCCAGCTCAGCCTGACGTTTCTCTTGAATTCCCCCCATGGCAGGGAGTATTGCACGGTCTGTGTTGCTCGTCCACGCGAGCGCCGTGGGTCGAGTGGGGTGTCTGGGGTGGTGATGTACGGATCGTCTAGCACGGTGGGAACTGCTGCTAGACGATCCGCTTTTGACGCACGCGTTTCCCCAGTTCGTAATGAACATCAGTGCCAGTAGTACGCTGATCGTCTAGCAAGCTGCGGCTGTTGCTAGACGATCCGTGCTGCTAGACGATCCGAGCAGACGTTTTGGTGCGAAACCTGCCCTCAAGCACCCACCACAGCCAGCGCACCCCACCCCCACCCGTAAAATCGCGCGCATGGCTTTGATTGCGGCGATTGACCAGGGCACGACGTCGACGCGCGTGTGCATCACACGCACAGACGGCAAGGTTGTTGCCCAGTCGCAGTTCGAGCACACCCAGTACATGCCGCAAAAGGGCTGGGTGGAGCACGATCCGATGGAGATCTGGCGCAACACGCGCCGGGCGTTGAGCGAGGCGCTCGCGGACGAGGACATCAGCGAGCAGGACATCGACGCGCTCGGCCTGACCAACCAGCGAGAAACGGCGGTGATCTGGGAAAAGGCCACGGGCAAGCCGATCTACAACGCCATCGTGTGGCAGGACACCCGCACGAACCACGACGGCGACGCCGCGAAGTATCTGCGCAAGACGGGGCTGCTTCACAACTCCTACCCGGCGGCGCCGAAGTGGGCGTGGATCCTGGACAACGTGCCAAACGCAAGGCAGCGCGCGGAAAACGGCGAGCTGCTCGCGGGCACGATCGACACGTGGCTGATCTGGAACCTCACCGGCGGCGCGAAGGACTTGGACCGCGCACTGCACTTGACGGACGTGACCAACGCGTCGCGCACCTTGCTCATGGATTTGGAGACGCTGCAGTGGGACATGCAGCTTTGCGACGAGCTCCGCATCCCGCCACAAATCCTCCCCGAGATCCGCCCGTCGGTGGGCAACTTTGGCAAGATCCGCCCCCGCGGTCCGTTGGCGGGCGTGCCGATCACCGGCGTGCTCGGCGACCAGCAGGCCGCCCTGTTCGGCCAGGGCGGCATCCGCGAAAACGACGCGAAGATGACCTACGGCACGGGGCTATTTATGCTGCTCAACACTGGTGCGACGCCGAAGTTCAGCGACCGCGGCCTGCTCACCACCGTGGCGTACCAGATCCAGGGCCAGCCGCCGGTGTACGCGCAGGAGGGCTCGGTGGCGGTGGGTGGTTCGCTGATTCAGTGGCTGCGCGACCAGCTCGGGATCCTGGGTACCGCCGCGGAGTCTGAAACTCTGGCCAGCCAGGTTGAGGACAGCGGGGGAGTGGTGATCGTGCCGGCATTTTCGGGACTGTTCGCGCCCAGGTGGCGCCCTGATGCGCGTGGGGTGATCGTGGGGTTGACCCGGTTCGTCGATAGGCGGCATATTGCCCGGGCCGCGCTCGAGGCGACGTGTTTGCAGGCGCGCGAGGTGGTGTGCGCGATGGGCGGGGAGCCGAAAGCGCTGAAGGTCGACGGCGGGATGACCACGAACGACCTGCTCATGCAGATGCAGGCCGACATCCTCGGCCTGACCGTCGAGCGCCCCGCGAACACGGAGACCACGGTGATGGGTGCGGCGTCGGCGGCGGGCATGGGCATTTCGCTTATCGACGAACCGCTCACGCTCGGCCCCGCAACCACCTGGGAAAGCGAAATGGCCGGCCCCGAAAGGGACCGGCTTGTCGCCGCGTGGGAGGACGCGGTGTCGCGCTGCCTAAATCTGGCCTAGTTTGCGTTGATGTCCACCGCGTTGGTGGACGGGTTGTAGGTGATGAAGCCGCCTTCGAAGTCCACGCGCACGGTGTCGGCGGTGGGGTTGAACTGCTGCGTCACCGGCATGCCCAGCGGGCCGGCGTCCAAGCCCTGCTGCAGCCAGGCCTCCGCGATCTTGCCCACCAGTGCGATGATCTCGCCTTCGTTGTTGCGGGCGCCGATGCCGTTGGAGTACAGCGCCACGGCCGGGCCGGTCGGGCCGCCGACGCCGGCGACGAGCTTGCCCAGGGTGGGCTCGAGCGTGGTCCAGACCTGGGCTGCCTCACTGGAGCCGAACGCGTTGAGGGTGGGCGCGACGGCCGGGCTGATCTGCTTTGCCAGGTTGGCTGCCTGCGCCAGCGTCAAGCCCTCGAAGACCTGGGTGTCGCCGTCGTTGGAGACGGTGGGCAGCTGGTCCTGAGCGGCCAGGAACAGCAGCACCAAACCGATGGCGGTGCCTGCCACGGTGGCGATGGTGTTCGGGTCGCCGGAGGAAAGTGCGGCCAGGGTGCCGTCGGGGGTGCCGTTGCTTGGGCTGCCCTCGTGCTTCGGTGTTGGCGCCGGGGCGGTAGCCGTCGCGGTGGCGGCGTCGGTCGCCGTTGCAGCAGGGGTCGTGGTGGTGGACGTGTTGTCGTTGCTGCCCAAGCGGTCCAAGACGGAGCCGATGCCGGAGCGGCCGCCGCCCAGGGAGCGGTACTTCGTGGCCGCGGTCGCGCGGATCACGGGCAGCTTGGAGTACAGGTTGTCGCCCGGGCAGGTGTTGTAGTGGAAGTCGCGGTGGGCGTTGATGTTGTTAAACATCGCGCCCTGGCCGGCTGCGTACTTGGAGTCGCGGAAGTTGCCCTCGGCGAAGTGGTAGCTGGAGCCGGTGGGGTCGAAGCCCGCGACGGCGGCCTTCCAGCCGATGATCTCGCCCATGGCGCGAAGGGCGGCCGGGGTGGGCTCGGCGGTCTGGTAGTCGCCAAGCATGGACACGCCCCAGGTGTTTTGGTTGAAGGAGCCGACGTGGGCGCCCTGCGGGCCGCGGTCCATGCCGCCGGCGCGGCCTTCGTAGATGTTGCCGTACTTATCGACGAGCGCGTGGTAGCCGATGTCGCCCCAGCCCAGGTTGTTGGTGTGGTAGTTCCAGATGCCGCGCACGATGCCCGGTGCCTCGGCCTCGGAGTAGTTGTTGGAACCGGCCGTGTGGTGCACGGTAGCGGCGGTGGTGGGCTCGGAGTAGTACGGGGTGCTGCTGCGGCCGGCGCCCCACTGCGCGCGGGTGACAACCTTGGGCATGCCGCGGGTGTAGGAGTCGGCAACCGGCTGGATGCCGCCTTGCGCGGTGCCGGTGCCGCCGTCCAGGAACACGGCTTCGATGTCGTTGGCGGTGGTGGGGGCGTCGGAGGCGGCGCGGCCGCCTTCAAGCAGGTCCACGTTGCCGGTGGAGACCTGGATGCGCTTAGTGCGGCCGACGTAGATCGGCTCGGTGCCGAACTTGTCGGAGCCCGCCTGCGGGTCTGCCGGGTCCATCTCGAACCACTCGGACCAGGCGCCGTCGGCCTTTTGGGAGCGCACGTACGCGGCGACATCCCGGTCGCCGGTCCAGGTCAGGCCCACGATGGAGAACTCGCGGTCGTTGGTGAACTCCTTGACCACGCGGCGCACGTGGTCTTCTTCGCCGCCCTGGGTGCGGATGGCGGCGTCGTCGACGGTGATGTTGTCGCCGGAAGCGAACGATGAGGTGGTGGTGTAGACCTCCGGGGCGCCTGCGCCGAGGGACTGCACCTGCAGGATGCGATTGCCGTTGAACGCGTTGACGGCGACCAGTGCTGTGACGAGGAGGACGGACACGATCACGGGCATGATCGCGGCCCGGGCGGGTCGGGCCGCGCCGCCCTGAATGCTGCGACGTTGCTGCACAGTAATACTCCTGGGGTTCTATGTGTTCACTGCGAAAGCAGTGGCAAATGTGACAGAAACGAAGTGTAGTGCAAGTTCAAGTCTCAAGAAAGACTTGAGACTTTTGGGGCGTGTCGTGGCGGAGCTCCGTCGATAGGCAATTGTGCGAAAATAGGCCTCATGGCATACGACCTCATTGTTGTTGGATCGGGTTTCTTCGGCCTCACCGTGGCCGAGCAGGCGGCGAGCGAGCTGGGCAAACGCGTCCTCGTGGTGGAAAAGCGCAGCCACATCGGCGGCAACGCGTACAGCGAAAACGAGCCGGAGACCGGCATCGAGGTGCATAAATACGGTGCGCACCTGTTCCACACCTCCAACGAGCGGGTGTGGGAATACGTCAACCGCTTCACCGATTTCACGGACTACCAGCACCGCGTCTTCGCGATGCACGACGGCACCGCCTACCAGTTCCCGATGGGGCTCGGCCTGATCAACCAGTTCTTCGGCCGCTACTACTCGCCGGAAGAGGCGAAGAAGCTCATCGAGGAGCAGCGCGAAGGCCTCGACCCCGCGGCCGCGACGAACCTGGAGGAGCGCGGCATTGCGCTCATTGGCAAGCCGCTCTACGACGCGTTTGTCAAGCACTACACCGCCAAACAGTGGCAGACCGACCCCACCGACCTGCCGCCGGAGATCATCTCGCGCCTGCCGGTGCGCTACACCTTCAACAACCGCTACTTCAACGACACCTACGAGGGCTTGCCCGTCGACGGCTACGCCGCCTGGCTGGAGAAGATGGCGGAGCATGAGCTTATCGACGTCCGCACGAATACCGACTGGTTCGCCGTCGCTTCCGAAATCCGCGCCGAGAACCCGGACGCGCCCGTGGTCTACACCGGGCCGCTGGACCAGTACTTCGACTACGCCGAGGGCCGCCTGGGCTGGCGCACCCTCGACTTCGAGCAGGAAGTGCTCGAGGTCGGCGACTTCCAGGGCACCCCGGTGATGAACTACAACGACGCGGACGTGCCGTACACCCGTATCCACGAGTTCCGCCACTTCCACCCGGAGCGCTCCGAGTACCCCACCGACAAGACGGTGATTGTGAAGGAATACTCCCGCTTCGCGGAGGACGACGACGAGGTGTACTACCCGATCAACACCCCGGAGGACCGTGAGAAGCTCGAAGCGTATCGACGCCTCGCGGCCGAAGAATCCGAGCAGAACAACGTCCTGTTCGGCGGCCGGTTGGGCACCTACCAGTACCTGGACATGCACATGGCCATCGCCGCGGCGCTGACCTTGTTTGACAACCAGCTGCGCCCGTTCTTCGAGTCCGGCGAGCCGCTGAGCCAGCCCCGCGGGCACTAAGGCGCTGTTCGGCTCCGCCCTTCCATTCCGCGGATCCAACTAGTAGTACCTCGTTTTTCGCCCTCAGGGGGGGGAGGCGGATAGCTGGGTCCTGATAGCTGGATCCGCAGCGGGGGAGCGAGGGGCGGCCGTGCGCGGAGCCCGGGCGCTAGGGTCGGTGGCATGGCAACGCAAGAGATTTTCGTTCACCCCGACTGCCCGGACTGCGCGGGCGTCATCGCCGAATACAACGACAACCCGCACAGCTTTGGCGACGCTGAGCTTCTCGACGTCACCGAGCTCGGCAGCCTCAAACGCTTCCTGCACTACCGTGACCGGCTGTCCGGTTACGCCGCCGTCCGGGACGCCGGCAAGATCGGGGTGCCCTCGAAGGTGCTCGACGGCACCACGGTGGAATTCTTCGACGCGGTGTAGCCACTGGGAGTTCGGCGAGCCCTCGGTTCCCCTCTCGGCTAAAGCAAAGCGCCGACCGGCTTGTGGGAAGTAATTACGTTTCCTGGGATGCAGTCGGATCTTCCCTTAGGTTAGGCAAGCCTATATAGTTTGCGGGGTGAGTTTTAGGCCTTTCCTTGCAACCGTCGCCCGCAGTGAACGCATTGCACCGAGTTTCCAGCGGGTGACGTTCACCGGGGTCGACTCCATGGGGCCCGCCGTTCCCATTAGGGATTTGCGTATCAAGCTGCTGATCCCGCCTGCCAGTGGTCTGTTCGAGCTTCCGGAAGAGGGGTGGTGGGAAACGTGGCGTGCAATGCCGGAGCACATGCGCGGCCACCTGCGTACCTATTCCATTCGGGAGTTCCGGCGAAGTGCTGATGGGCCTGACGAAGTGGATGTGGATTTTGTTTTGCACAGCGATAGTCCCGGTCCCGCCTCGGCGTGGGCGCAGGACGCACAACCTGGACAGCAGCTGCTGATTGTTGGGCCAACCCGCGACGACGATTCCGGTGTTGGTATCGAATTTGACCCGGGGTCTGCTGCAGTCGCGCGCCTCTACGGCGACGAAACTGCGCTACCTGCAATGGCTCGAATCTTGGCGGATTGGCCAGAGGGGCTCGCCGGTTCTGTCGATATTGAGGTACCTGCTGGCAATCACCTGCTCATCGACTCCCCTCCACAGGTTGATGTCCGCTGGCACTTTCGCGCACAGGGGGACTTCGACTACGGAGGCTTGCTTCGTGCGCAGCTGAAAAAGGAGGTTGAATCCCGTTGTGCCTGCGCTTCGCTGGGGGCAGGAAAACCTGGTCTTGTGGATGAGATCCCGCTCGATGAAGTCTGGGAGACACCCACGTATTCCAGCAGTGGTGAATCTATAGCTCCCACTTCGGATACTGCAGGGCATACCTATTACTGGATCGCCGGGAAGAATACAGCTGTGACGGTGATGCGGCGGCTCCTGGTGGGTGAGGCGGGCGTGCCTCGCCACCACGTGTCGTTCATGGGGTACTGGAGGTAATGGAGTTGCAGCGTGAGTAAACGTGTTGGGCTTGTCGCCTTCCTGGTGGTTTCCACTGTGTGTGCGGCGCTGGGGTCGCTGTTGATCGGGGCGCGCGAAATGGGGTTTGAAACAGCGGTGAGCGCGGTTCGTGATGGAATCGTGCTGGCGTTCTCGGACACGGCTGAACAACTTGAGGCATCCAGCGATAAGGCGAAGATCATTGCGCAACTCCGTGTTCCGCGCACCCTGCTTGGTTTGCTGGTGGGAGCAGCGCTGGGCACTGCGGGAGCACTACTGCAGGGGCACACCCGAAATCCGCTAGCGGACACAAACTTGCTGGGCGTCGGGCCTGGCGCTGCGCTTGCTGTGGCAGCAGCCATTTCTTTTCACGGCTCAATGACGGTATTGGGCACTGTCGGGGTGGGATTCCTCGGGGCAATGCTTGCGGTGGCTCTTGTATTCGTGCTCAGCATGAGAAGCCTAGGATCCACTCCGATTACGGTGGTGCTTGGAGGTTCCGCGTTGGGCGCGGTCTGTTCTGCGCTGACGAGCGGCATCGTGCTGACGCATACGCAAAGCCTTAATGAGATGCGGTTTTGGACAGCGGGTGCTATTGCCGGACGCGATATGCAGGTGGTCGCAGTCCTCACTCCCGTGATTGTCTTCGGTCTCGTGGGCGCCTTTGTTTCGGCGAATCAGCTGAACCTCCTAAACCTGGGAGATGACGTAGCAAATGCGCTTGGCGTCAGAGTATCCATCGCGCGGACCGTGGGCATTGTCCTGGTTGCGTTGCTCACCGGTGCAGCGGTGGCTGGGGCCGGACCAATCGGGTTCGTCGGCCTGGTAGTTCCACACCTTGTGCGCACCCTCACGGGGCCGGATTACCGCTGGGTGATGCCGTGCTCAGCACTAGCTGGAGCGACGTTGCTCTTGCTTGCCGACGTTTTTGGTCGCGTCATCGCACGCCCCGGAGAATTGCAGGTGGGCATCACGCTTGCCTTCGTTGGAGCCCCATTCGCACTGCATATCTTGCGGAAGGGGACGAAACTCTGATGCGGGTTGTCGCGATGAATAGTGTTCTAGCGGTGCTGGCCTTAGCTGCGGCCTTTGGGGGCGTGATGGTCGGAGATTTCGAGCTATCGGTTCGAGACATAGTTTCCGCTCTCATGGGCCAAACCACGGAGTTGGCCCGGACCGTAGTTCTCGAGTGGCGCTTGCCACGAGTGGTCACGGCGCTGGGTGTAGGTGCTGCGCTGGGCTTTGCCGGGGCAATCTTCCAGACCATTACAAGGAACCCATTGGCCAGCCCTGACATCTTGGGTGTCACCTCGGGCGCATCCGCTTTCGCTTTGACTGCGTTGCTCGCTGGTGGCAGCGCCGGGATGACGTTGCGTGCACTGGGCGTGCCGCTCAGTGCATTCCTCGGCGGAATGGCCGTGTCCGCGGCGATCTGGTGGCTGAGCCGTGGCGCTGTACTCGGTTCCTTCCAGCTTGTTTTCGCTGGAATCATCATTAATGCGCTGGCGATGGCTTACAATTCGTTCCTGCTTGTTCGCGCCGACTATCGGGATGTGGGCAAGGCGCAGGCGTGGGTAACCGGTTCGGTGGGTTCAGCTGGTTGGCACGACGCAATCGCGGTACTCATTGCACTGGCGGTCGTCATTCCGCTATTGCGGTGGGCAGCCTTCAAGCTTGAGGCGCTCTCGCTCGGGGAGGACACCGCGGCTGGTCTCGGGGTAGAGCCCCGGCGTACCCAGCTCATCCTCATGCTGATGGCTGTGATGCTGGCATCGATGGGCGTTGCGGCGTCTGGGCCGATAGCCTTCGTGGCGTTTGTCGCGCCACAGATCGGTCGCAAGATCACCCATGCAGCAACGCCGCCATTAGGAACCGCGATGCTCGCCGGCGCGGCGATCGTCTCCGTCGCTGACTTGGCGGTGCGAACCCTGGTGCCAGGGAACCTGCCGGTGGGGATAGCTACGACGGCAATCGGTGGTGCAGTGCTGCTCTACACGCTGTTGCGTGCAACACGAAAGGTGTCCATATGATGCTTCAAGTCCGAAATCTCACGGTGAGTTATGGCGCTTCCGTCATCCTCGACGGCATTGATCTCGACGTGCCCAAAGGCGGTATCACCACAATCGTCGGCCCAAACGGTTGCGGCAAGTCAACGCTGTTGCGAGCATCAGCAGGGCTTCTTGCACGCGACTGCGGCACGGTAACGCTGAACGGCGTGGACATGGCGGAACTGGAGCGCCGCGAGATTGCACGTCAGCTGGCAGTATTGCCGCAGACCCCGGTCGCTCCCGAGGGGTTGACGGTTCGTGATTTGGTTGGCCGCGGACGCCACCCGCATCAATCCTGGTTGCGACAGGATTCAGCTGAGGATTCCCGTGTGGTCGATGCGGTTATGGAACTGACCAATGTCACGGAGTTTGCAAACCGTCCGCTCGAGCGGCTTTCTGGTGGTCAGCGTCAGCGTGCATGGATTGCGATGGTCTTAGCGCAGGAGACTCCGCTCGTATTTTTGGACGAGCCTACGACCTATCTCGACTTGTCTCACTCTGTCGAGGTCTTGTCGCTGGTACGTCGACTCGCTGATCAGGAGGGGCGGACCGTGCTTATGGTGCTGCATGACTTGAACCTCGCTGCACGCTACTCAGATCAACTCGCCGTGATGCGGCGTGGCGAGGTGGAAGCGGTCGGTGCGCCCGCCGAAGTGCTCACCGAGTCCTTACTGGACCGTGTTTTTCATCTGCCTGCTGTCGTGGCAACAGACCCGGTAAACGGGGGTCCACTGGTTGTCCCCCGGTAAGCACCACTTCTGCCTGGTGTTCTAGAGCTGCTTCTTGATTTGCTCGATTGCGTATGGGATAGACAGGGGGTTCGGCATGCTCATTGCGTTGGCGGTGTCTGTGTCTAACCAGTAGACCCCGCCACGCTTATTCACATCGAGGTCCATGAAGGTGGCGTCGTTCTTCAGAGCATCGATTGCGCCGTAGTAGTCCAATACGAAGACGTAGTCCACGTCGTTGAAGTCGGCGTAGTTCTCTGGGGACCAGTCGAGGAAGAAGCTGGATCCATCACCGTTGAACTTCTCCGGGATCTTGAACCCCAGTTTTTCGATGAAGGAGCCGCGGCCGTCGCCCGAGGTGTATACGCCGAACTTGCCGTCGTAAGGCATGCCGATTATCGCTGTTTTGCCTTGCAACTCA
Organism: Corynebacterium faecium; assembly: GCF_027257105.1. Lineage (NCBI taxonomy): Bacteria > Bacillati > Actinomycetota > Actinomycetes > Mycobacteriales > Corynebacteriaceae > Corynebacterium > Corynebacterium faecium. Next base: position 143,101 of record NZ_JAPYJX010000007.1, on the reverse strand, counting down.
GGGTGCGCTTCGCGGAAATCTTGGAAAGCCTGCTCGGAGTCGGCGATGAGTTTTTCGCCTTCGGCTTCCTTGTTCAAAGCCTGGGAGATTTCCTTGATTTGTTCATCCCAAGGAACCTGCCAATCTTGGTTCTCATCCGAGTGGAAGGTGGTTGGCGCAATCTGCTCGAGCAGTGCTTCTTTGTCGGCTTCGAGACCGCTGTTCACCGCGATGATCTTTGTCGGGTTGAGCGAGGCCACCTTTTCGGCAGTGTCGGTGCTGAACTCAGTCGTCGTGTCTCGGATCGGGTTCGGGTCGACTGTGAGCTTGTCCTTGGCCCACGGTCCAAGCCCGGAAGGGTCCCCCGAACCTTCCTGTTGCCAGGTGGCGTAACCGACCGGTTGTTCACCGAGTGCAAGGACCGTATCGACGTCGCCGAGGCCCATTGTCACAATTCGCTCCCCTGAACCGTTGGAATCGGGGTTTTCGGGAGCGGCTGTTGGATCACTTGATCCGCCGGAGCAGCCGGCAAGCATGAGTGCCGCGGCGAAAGTGGCTGCGATCCCTTTCAGTGCGCGAGAGGTAAAGAGTGCCAAGGTTGCACCTTTCGTAGGTGGTCAAAGAGTTTCTAGATAGGTCTGCCCGACCTCATGTGATCACACTAAGGCATGCCTTACCTTAGTGGCAATCTTCATTGTGATGCGCGGGACCGCGTCGACGTACGTTGAGATGAAGGATCAGCTTCGGCGACACCTGCTGCCGCCCGCGGTGCCCCGTACACTGGCCCACCGTGGGAACTTTCATAGCACTTATCGGCCTGCTGCTGGCCACCGTCCTTGTCGCCGCGGTAGGTGAGCGCACCGGCCTGCCGTGGCCGGCTCTTCTGACCGTGGTGGTCGCGCCGGTGATTTTCATCCCGGGCATCGACACGGTGTCCATCGATCCGCACCTGATCCTGCCGATCTTCCTGCCGCCGCTGCTGTGGTCGCTGGCCCGGCGTACGAGCTGGGGCCAGATCGGTTCGCAGCTCAACGTGGTGCTGACCATGTCGATCATCCTGGTCTTCCTCACCATTGCGGCGTTGACGGCCACGGCGATGTGGATGCTGCCGGGGCTGAGCTTGGCTGCGGCGATGGTGCTCGCTGCCGCGATTGCCCCGCCGGACCCGGTGGCGGTGGACGCGGTGGCGGGACCGGCCGGCATTCCGAAGCGCATCACCGGCACGCTGCAGACGGAGGGGCTGTTCAACGACGCCGCCTCCATCGTCACCTTCAACGTCGCCATGGCGGCCGCGGTCTCGCACGGCGAGGTCGACTTCGGCAAGGGCGCGCTGCAGTTCTTCTACGCCGCCATCGCCGCGGTGCTGATCGGCCTGGTCGTGGGCAGGTTGGCCGCGATCTTCGCCAACTCCGTGCCCGATTCCGTGATCCGCACCGCCTTTACCTGGGTGCTCCCGTTCGCCATCTACGCAGGCTGCGAGGCCATTCACGCCTCCGGCGTCATCGCGATCGTCATCGCCGCGGTGGAGATGTCCTCGCGCTCGACCATGACCGCCGAGGACCGCCTCACCGGCCACTCCTTCTGGGAGACGGTGGAGCTGCTGTTCACCGGCGTGGCGTTCGGCCTGATCGGCATGAGCGTGCGCGATGCCATGGACACCGCCGGCACGCACATTTGGCAGGCGGTGCAGGTCGGCGTGGTCCTGTCCGTCGTAGCGTTCGCGGTTCGTTTCGTGTGGATGTGGGTGCTGTACAAGATCAACCAGAAAAAGCACCACACCAACGTTTCTCCGCTACGCCTGCAGGAGGTTCTGCTCATGGCGTGGGCGGGCATGCGTGGGCTGGTCACGCTGGCGCTGGTGCTGGCGATCCCGGCGTCGGCGACGGGCTACCACCACGAACTCTCTGTCATCGCGTTGACTGTGCTCACCTGCACGATGGTGGTGCCGGGGCTGTTGCTGCCGTGGCTCGTCGATAAGCTTGACCTGCAAAATGGCCCTGCCGGCGACAAGGCCCTCGAGGAGCTGAACCAGCGCGCCTTCGACGCGGCGCGCAAGGCGGTCCGCGAGCACGGCGAGGAGTACGCGCCGGAGGCGTACGCGATGATGCAGGAGCGCCTCGACTCGATCGCGGAGAAGCGCCTGCAGGACCCCGAGGGCTCGGAGGAGCGCAAGGCTGCCTTCGACCGTGCTCGCGCGGGCGCTGCGCAGCTGCAGGAGGTCGCGCTGCGTGCTGCCAGCCGCGAGCTGCAGCAGGCGCGCCGCGAGCGAAAGTACAACCCTGCGGATGTGGATGCGGTGCTCGCGGACCTGGATCGCCTCATCCTCGCACGCGACCGCAAGGCCCTCACCGCGCCGAGCTCGATGTGGGAGAAGTAAGGGGCTTTTGCCTATCGACGAGCCTCCGGCCCGCCCCTGAAATTCCCAAATGCCAAGTAAACCGCTTTCAAAACGCAAAGCAGAACCATTTCGAAATGCAAAGTGAAACCGTTTCGAAATGCAAAATGGGCAGCTAGATAGCTATGATTTCGGCATGTCTGATTTCTACATTCCTCGTCTTGCGGATGAGCAGCTCGAAAGTGCACTCCGCCGCCAAGGGGGCGTCCTTATTCAGGGACCAAAGGGCTGCGGAAAAACAGAAACCGCGAGCCGTCACGCAGGCAGTGTACTGAATGTCGAAACAGACCCTACGGTTCCGCTTGCTATGTCGACAGACCCGAGACTGCTCTTGGAGGGGGCGTCGCCGAGGTTGGTGGATGAGTGGCAATTGCAGCCACGTCTGTGGGATTTTGCCCGCCACGAGATCGATAGGCGGAAGGCGAAAGGCCAGTTCATCTTCACTGGTTCGACTGCTCCAAGCGTAGACGCGACCCGACACTCTGGCGCAGGCCGGTTTGCCCGGCTCACCATGTCCACAATGACACTGTGGGAGTCGGGGGAGTCCGATGGATCCGTCTCACTTCGAGACATCGCGAGTGGTGGGGATCCGAAATTTGCGACCCCAGACCTGACCCTCTCTGGACTCGCTGAGCGGATGTGTCGCGGAGGGCTTCCCTACAACGCTGATCTCTCGCTAGAAGACGCGATGCAGAACGTCCGCGACTATGTGCAAACCGTCGCGGATGTGGATATTCATACAGTGGGAACGGTGGTGCGGGATTCGGAGCGGGTCCGTCGCATCGTGCAGTCCATAGCACGCGCGGTTGCGACAGAAGTCGAAATGCAAACCATCGCCAGCGACGCGGATGTCACCAGAGAAACCGCGCGCGACTACCTCGATGCGTTGACGCGCATTTTCATCGCTGTGGACCAGCCTGCGTGGGCGACGCATTTGCGTTCCAAAGCTACGTTGCGGAAATCCCCCAAACGTCACCTTGCAGATCCAGCATTCGCAATGGCTGCCCTCGAACGAGGCCCCCACCATCTCATGCAGGACCCGCGCTATTTCGGGCAGCTCTTCGAGTCACTCGTAGTGCACGAGCTTCGCGCTCTAACTGGGAAAACGGTCTATCACGCGCGACTGAATACGAAGTTAGAGGTGGATGCGGTAGTCAATTTCGAAGGGGTGGACATTCTGGTGGAGGTCAAACTCGGATACACGCCGGAGGTTCTGGACCAGGCAGCGGACACGCTCGCACGGTTTGACGAGCAACTTGAGCAAGACACCGTGAAATTGGTCATCACCTCCGGCGGGCCCGCGCACCGCCGTGCTGACGGCGTTGTGGTGGTGCCCATAGGCGCACTCGGCCCCTAGCGCCCGCCCGGAGCCCCGTCGCCGAACTCGCGGCGGAAGTTGCCGTCCCAGTCATAGTCCGCGCCCGGGTCCTGGACCCCGTAGTTCCCCTGTTCGAGCGCATCCGGCTGCTGGTTGCTGCTGCCCTGGATTCCCATGAGGATAAACACCGCGCCCGCAACGGCGCCGGCGACGCCGATGAACACGGCGGTCGAGCCGGACAGGAACGCAAAAGACAGCACGGCCACCACGATGCAGGCTGCGCCGATGGCGTAGTTGCGCGCCGGCGAGCCGGAGCCGGCGCGTCGCTGATCTGCGGGGTCGTGGGGGAGGCCGTCTGCGTCGTATCCCTGGAACTGCATGGCCCGCAGCCTACCGGGAAAGGAACGCGCGGATCGCGACCGTGACCTCGTCGGGGACTTCCACGGTGGGGACGTGCCCACCCGCGGTGAGCGTGAGTGTCTCGGCGGGGCCTGAAACACCGTCGGCGATGGCGTGCACGACCTCGGGCGGAGTGGAGGTGTCCTCGGGCCCGGCGATGGTGAGCACTGGCGCGGTGATCTGGGCGAGATCGGTGGCGAAATCCCAGGCTGCCAGGGCTTCTGCGCAGGTGGCGTAGCCCTCGCCGGTGGTGGAGGCGATCATGCGGGCCAGTGCGTCGGCAGTCGCGGGGTGCGACTGTCTGAACTGCTCAGTAACCCAGAGCTGCACCGCGCCGTCGACGCGCGGGGCCACGCCGTGGGTGCGGGTTTGCTTCACGCGCGGGGCCCACACGGGTGCGCCGCCGAGGTTCGCGCCGGTGCACATGAACACCGCCTTGTTCACCCTGCCGCTGTGCGCCGCGAGCCACTGCGCGATCGCGCCGCCGAGCGACAGCCCGACGACGGAAAACTCGTCCACACCCAGCGAGTCCAACGTCTCGAGGACGGAGGAGGCGAGGGAGGGGATCGTCGATAGGCAAGGTGCGTCTGGTGTTTTACCGTGGCCGGGGTGGTCGAGCGCGATGACGCGGAAGGTGTCCGACAGCGCGTCGAGCTGCGGCAGCCACATGTCGGTGGTGGAGGCGATGGAGCCGGAAAACACGACTGGGTGCCCGTCGCGCGGGCCGAAGTCTTTGTGCGCGAGCAAAGTCATGGCCCCACTGTGCCTCAACACCGCACCGAACCGCGAGCCACACCAAGGAATCACCTTTGGAGCGATTACGCTTGGCTCCAACTGCCCACAACAGAAAGTGAGAGCTGTGGAGACGAGCAAGACCCTCGCCGTGGACACGCTGCAGCGCGTCCTCATGCCGAAGAAGGGCGAGCCGCACGACGTGCGCATGCTGTACCTGATCGAGCAGGAGCACAACAAGCAGCGTCTGCGCTGGTCCGACCGCACGAGCTTCGAGGTCCCCGCGGGCAACGAGGTCAGCTTCGAGACGTACTTCAACGCGTTCCCGGCGAGCTACTGGCGCCGCTGGTCGCAGCTGGACTCCGTGGTCCTGGCCATGGAGGTCGAGGGCCGCGCGACCATCTCCGTCTACCGGTCCAAGCACGACGGCACGCGCGTGAGCGTCACCAACGTCGAGGCAACCGGGCGCACCGAGATCCCGCTGCGCTTGAGCAACTTCGAGGACGGCGGCTGGCTGTGGTTCGACATCACCGCCGAGGACGACACGCGCATCTCAGGCGCCGCCTGGTGCTCCCCGCAGGAGCCCAAGGAGCAGGTGCTTGACGACGGCACCGTGGTCCCGCCCCAGCCCAAGCAGGTGGCCGTGGGCATTCCCACGTTCAACCGCCCCCGCGACGCCGTCAACGCGCTGCACGCGCTGGCGGAGGACCCGTACGTGGAAGCCTGCATCAGCAACGTGCTCATGCCGGACCAGGGAAACCAGCACCCGGCGGAGGAGCCTGACTTCGCCGAGGCCGAGAAGAACCTAAACGGCAAGCTGGAGATTTTCCAGCAGGGCAACCTGGGCGGCTCCGGCGGCTACTCCCGCATCATGTACGAGGCGCTGAACCGCACCGACGCGCCGTTCATCCTGTACATGGACGACGACATCGCCATCGAGCCGGACTCCATCGTCCGCGCTGTGCAGGCCGCGCGCTACGCAGCACAGCCGATCCTGGTGGGCGGGCAGATGCTCAACCTGCAGGACCGCAGCCAGCTGCGCACCACGGGTGAGACGGTGGATCCGGAGATCTTCATGTTCTCCGCCGCCAAGCACGCCGTCTACGACCACGACTTTGCCAAGTACCCGCTGGGGTACGTGGGCACGGACGAAGAGGACCTGGATCCGAAAAAGACCACCTCGCGCCCGCTGCACCGCCGCATCGACGTGGACTACAACGGCTGGTGGATGAACCTCTTCCCGCGCGTTGTGGCGGAGAAGATGGGCCTGCCGCTGCCGCTGTTTATCAAGTGGGACGACAATGAGTACGCGCTGCGCGCCAAGGAAGCGGGCTTCCCGACGGTCACCTGGCCCGGCGTGGCCATCTGGCACATGGCGTGGGCGGACAAGGACGACGCGATTGACTGGCAGGCGTATTTCCACATGCGCAACCGCCTCATCGTGGCCAGCATCTACGGCCCGGACAACCCGGAGGCGATGCTGAAGAACATGCAGAAATCCACCGCGAAGCACTACTTCTGCATGGAGTACTCCACCATCGCCATCCAGAACGAAGCGATGCGCGACTTCCTCGCCGGCCCGGACCAGCTCTTCGACATCCTCGAATCCTCGCTGCCGCGGATTCAGGGCATCCGCAAGGAGTACTCGGACGCGCAGGTGCTGCCGTCCGCGACCGACCTGCCCGCGCCCACCGGCGCGCCGGGCGTGCCCACCAACAAGATCGGCGGGCGCCTGGCCAAGGTGAAGAAGATCCCGTGGGCCGTCAAGGCGCTGATGCACCTGCGCAAGGACGAAGACCGCGCGCACTGGGACGCGCCGCAGCTCAACCTCACCGCGGAGGAGGCGCGCTGGTACACGCTTGCCCGGGTGGACTCTGCGACGGTGTCCACCGCCGGCGGCACCGGCGTGGCCTTCCGCAAGCGCGACAAGAAGCTTGCCGACGATCTGATGCGCGAGCAGAAGGAACTGCGCGCCCAGATCAAGGAGCGTTGGCCGGAGTTGAAGAAGCATTACCGCGACGCGCGCGGCGAGCTGACCAGCCACGCGAACTGGGGGAAGATCTTCGATGCGCAATAAAGAGGTAGACCTGCTCGTCGCCATCCAGGACGCGCTGTACACCCCAGAAACCGCGAGGGCCGCCCGCGGCTTGAGCTACTTCGGCGAGCACGACCTCGGTTGGCTGGCGGTGGCGGGGGTTGGCGGAGCCGTCGATAAGCAAAATCGCTCCAAATGGCTCGCGCTCGGCGCTGGCACCTTCGCCGCGCACGCCGCGACTGTGGTGCTCAAGCGCATCGTGCGACGTCCGCGGCCGAACGACCCGCGCGTGAAAATCGGCGTGAAAACGCCCTCGCAGCTGTCGTTCCCCTCCTCGCACGCTGCGAACACCGGCGCCGCCGCCGCGCACCTGGCGGACATCACCGGAAGGAAGTGGCCGTGGCTGCTCGTGCCGGTGATGATGCTGTCGCGTAACGTGCTCGGCGTGCATTACCCAACCGACACCCTCGCCGGTGCCGCCCTGGGCGCGGCGACGGCGAAGGTGGCAATCGAGGCTGAGAAGAGGATCTAGTGGCAAACACCCGTGAACCCGTGGACGAGCCCCTGATCAAGTCGGAGCCGCACACCTCCGGCGTTGACCAGGTGATGAAGAAGACGCCGCCGAAGAACCTCCCGGACGCGATGATCAAGGGCCTGCGGCCCAAGCAGTGGGTGAAAAACGTCCTCGTGCTGGCCGCGCCCCTCGCCGCCGGCACGGACGCCTTCAACTCCCGCACCGCCGTGGACATCCTCCTGGCGTTTGTGGTGTTCTGCTTCGGCGCGTCCTCGATCTACCTGATCAACGACGCGCGCGACGTCGAATCCGACCGCCGCCACCCCACCAAGCGCTTCCGCCCGATCGCCTCGGGCATGCTGCCGATCAACCTGGCGTACGGCATGGCGGCGGTGCTCATTGCGCTCGCGCTCGGACTGTCGCTTCTGGCTACCGACGGCACGTCTTTGGCCTGGGTCATCGGCATCTACATCGCGCTGCAGCTGGGCTACTGCTTCGGCTGGAAGCACATCCCGGTGATCGACATCGCCCTGGTGTCCTCCGGTTTCATGCTGCGCACCATGGCCGGCGGCGTGGCCGCGGGCATCGACCTGTCCCAGTGGTTCCTGCTGGTGGCGGCGTTCGGTTCCTTGTTCATGGCGTCCGGCAAGCGATACGCCGAGCTTCTGCTGGTGAAAGAAACCGGCGCGGAGATCCGCCGCTCGCTGCAGGGCTACACCGAGACCTACCTGCGGTTCGTGTGGACGCTGTCCGCCACCGCCGTGGTCATGTCGTACGCGCTGTGGGGCTTCCAGCTGTCCAACTCCGTCGAGGGCACCGCCGCCATCTGGTACCAGGTGTCCATGGTGCCGTTTGTCATCGCGATCCTGCGCTACGCCTCCGTAGTCGACGGCGGGCAGGGCGGCGCGCCCGACGAGATCGCCCTGGAGGACCGCGTCCTGCAGCTGCTCGCCGCGGCGTGGCTGTTCTGCATCGCGATGGCCGTCTACGTTGTGCCGAACTTAGGCTGGTAGGACTTAACCCACTAACATCGTCGCAATGACAAAGAACGCCCGCCTCTCCGCGCTCGCCGCAGCCGTAGTCGCGGGCATCTTCGCGTTCTGGGGCGGATGGACCCGCCGCTGGATGTCCGACGACGGCCTGATCGTCCTGCGCACCGTGCGCAACCTGCTGGCCGGCAACGGGCCCGTGTTCAACGCCGGCGAGCGCGTCGAAGCCAACACCTCCACGCTGTGGCAGTACCTGATTACCGCGTTTGGCTGGCTCACCGGAGCCCGGCTCGAGGACGTGGCCATGTGGCTCGCGCTGATCTGCACCGTGACGGCGGCCGCGCTGGCCACCTTCGCCGCGGGCCGGTTCTGGGGCAAGGTGGGCCCCGTTGTGCCCCTGGGCATCGTGATCTACCTGGCGCTGCCGCCGGCGCGCGACTTCGCCACCTCCGGGCTGGAGTGGGGCCTGTCGCTGCTGTGGATCGCCGGGTGGTGGGCCGCGCTGGTCGCCTGGGCCGCCCCGCTGCGCCGCCGCGCGCCCGAGGTCGGCTACTTCCTCGCCTTCTGGTGCGGCATGTCCTGGCTCGTGCGCCCCGAGCTCGCGCTCTACGGCGGCGTGACCGGCATCCTGCTCATCGCGTGCAACCCCCGCAAGACCCCAGGCATCCTCGCCGCGGCGCTGCCCGTGCCAGCCGCTTACCAAATCTTCCGCATGGGCTACTACGGCCTACTTACACCGCACACCGCCGTGGCCAAGTCCGCCTCCGGCGCCGAGTGGGCGCGCGGGTTCGAGTACTTCGCAGACTTCGTGGGCTACTACTGGCTCTGGCTGCCCGTGCTGGCCGCCGCCGCGTTGGTGGGGTGGATGATGCGGGGGACCGGAGGACGTCGATTAGCAATTGTTTTGCTTGTCACCGGCTGCGCGCTCGCCCACATCCTCTACGTGCTGCGCGTCGGCGGCGACTTCATGCACGGGCGCATGTGGCTGTTGCCGCTGTTCGCGCTGCTGCTGCCCGCGATGGCCGTGCCGATTACGCGCGTCAGCATTGCTTTGGCGACCGCCGTGGCCGTGTGGGCGGGTGTGACCATCGTGCGCGCCCACCCCATCGACTGGGAGGCGTACCAGACCGGCGAAAAGGAACTCGGCATCGTGGATGAGCGCGAATTCTGGACGCTCGCCGTCGGCCGCGAACTGACCGACCCGCCGCGCTACGCCGAAGACTTCCTCGGCTCCAAGCTCATGCAGAACTGGGAAGATGCGCTGGACAAGGGCATCGACGCAAACGCCGCGCAGCTGAACCTCGCCTACGTCTCCGCCGAGCCGGAGATCTACAGCTGGTACTACCGCGACCGCGAAGAGGATGCCTCGGATCTGAGCAATCTGCCGCTGACCGCGTACCTGATTAACCTGGGCATGACCAGCATGAACGCGCCCTTGGACGTGCGCATCCTGGACACCGTAGGCCTAGCAACCCCCATCGCCGCGCGCATGCCGCGCGACCCGAAAGGCCGCGTCGGCCACGACAAGTTCCTCGACCCCGCCTGGCAGGCCGCCGACACCGACACCTACCTGGACGGGCTGCCGCCGTTCATCAGCTCCATGCGCGCAAAGCAGGCGCGTGCCGCACTGCGCAGCCCCGAAATCTCCGAACTTTTGGCCACCTCGCGCGAACCCATGAGCTGGGAGCGGTTCTGGAAAAACGTGCGCTATTCGCTTGGAGACGGCCGCACGCTGCAGCTTTCCAGCGACCCCGGCCTCTACATCGACGCCGAGACCCGCCGGGCGATCCGCCACGGGGCCAACCCCGGGATGGACGGCGCGCAGATCGCCTGGCCGGTGCAGGCGCACGCTGGGGAATAGCGGCTCACGTTTCGAATTGGTAACGTGAACGTGTCTTTTGCCTGAAAACACGTTTTGAGGGGATCTATGAACTCCAAAAATTCTGTGCGCCGCAAGCTCACCGCGCTGCTCATGGCCCTGGTTACCGGCCTGGCAGCGGTGATTGGCGCCCCGCAGGCGTCGGCGGCGCACCGTGACTGGCTGCGACCCGACTCCACCGGCCACTGCGAGTGGGACCGCGTCGGGTTCTGGGTGCAGCGCTGCACGGTGTGGTCCCCCGCGATGAACCGCCACATCCCCGTTCAGATCCAGCCCGCGCAGCGCGCCGGCAACGCTGGCCTGTACATGCTCGACGGCCTGCGCGCCACCGAGATCACCAACGCCTGGGTCAACGACGTCAACGCGGCCCAGATGTTCAAGGACAACAACATCACCTTGGTGATGCCCGTCGGCGGCCAGTCCTCCTTCTACACCGACTGGAACGCCCCGGCGACCTACGACTTCAACCACCCGGTGACCTACAAGTGGGACACCTTCCTGACCAAGGAGCTGCCGCCCTACCTGCAGCAGCACTTCGGTGTCTCGCCGACGAACAACTCCATCCTCGGTCTGTCCATGGGCGGCACCGCCGCGATCAACCTCGCCGCGCTGCACCCGAACCAGTTCCGCCAGGTGCTGTCCTTCTCGGGCTACCTCACCACCACGGTGCCGGGCGGCCAGACCGCACTGCGAGCCGCGCTTCTCGACGGCGGCATGTACAACGTCAACGCCATGTGGGGGTCCTCGCTGAACCCGCGCCGCTTTGAAAACGACCCGTTCTTGAACATGGGCAACCTCCGCGGCCGCGACGTGTACGTCTCCGCCGGTTCCGGCGTGCCGGGCCCGGCAGACCAGAAGTACCTGCCACAGCACCGAGCCGCCGGCATCGCGCTGGAAAACATCGCGAACGCTACCACCCGCGCGTGGTCCGCGAAAGCCACTGCGACCGGCGTGCAGCACACCGCCGTGTTCACCCCGACCGGCCTGCACAACTGGGACCAGTTCGGCGGCCAGCTCGCGGCTACCAAGCCGCGCATCCTGAACGTGATGAACGCCTGGTAGGGGGTTCTAGCCCCGACCGGGCATATCCTGCCGAAACCGGCTACCTACAAACGGTTACCAGCTGTTTTTCCAGCACATAACCGGATGTAGGTAGCCGGTTTTAGCCTTTTCGGGGCAAATGGTGAACCGCAGATGGTGAAGATCTGCGTGGATCGGGGGCTGGATCGGGCCCCGGGCCCGGGCTGGGGGCAAGCGCGGCGGCGAGGGGCGGGGCTCGTCGTAACGCATCGCGTGTCGCACACGACTAAACCTTCAAGTGAAACTTAAGCTTTTGGTCGATACTCTTGTGACACCAGTAGCCAGACGAGGTAGGAGACTCATGCGAGACAACCGAACCACCCCCACGCGGATCGCCGCCGCGCTGCTGCCCGCCGCTCTTGCGCTTTCGCTGGCACCCGCAGTTGCCACCGCGCCCGCCGCCAGCGCGCAGCCGGCACTGCCGAGTGACCTGTCCTCGCAGCTGTCCTCCAACCGCGGCATCTCCGACGGCCTGCGCCCGCACGACCCGCCGAAGCGCACCCCGATCGAGGTGGAGACCAGCCCGCAGATCCCGGGCCTGCCGGACGGCGTGAAGGTGGACCGCATCGAGTGGATCACCAACCGTCGCGTGGCGGTGTTCATCAACTCCCCGTCCATGCCGGACCACCCGATCCAGGTGCAGATCCTGCTGGCGCGCGACTGGCACTCCAACCCGACCGCGAAGTTCCCCGAGGTGTGGGCACTCGACGGCCTGCGCGCGCGTGACGACGAAAACGGCTGGACCATCGAGACGAACATTGAGCAGTTCTACGCCGACAAGAACGTCAACGTCATCCTACCGGTCGGCGGCGAGTCCTCCTTCTATTCCGACTGGCAGCGCGAGAACAACGGCAAGCACTACAAGTGGGAGACGTTCCTGACCAAGGAGCTCATCCCGGTGCTGAACAACGAGTTCCGCTCCAACGGATCCCGTGCCGTGGTGGGCCTGTCCATGGGCGGCACCGCCGCGGTCAACCTGGCTGAGCGTAATCCGAACCTGTTCAAGTTCGTCGGCTCCTTCTCCGGCTACCTCGACACCACCACCACCGGCATGCCCACCGCGATCAAGGCGGCGCAGATGGACGCCGGCGGCTACAACGCCGAGGCGATGTGGGGCCCGCTGGGCTCGCAGGACTGGATCGACCACGACCCGAAGCTGGGCATCGAGAACCTGAAGGACATGACGGTCTACGTCTCCGCAGGCTCGGGCCGCGACGACTTCGGCAACCCGGAGTCTGTGGCCAAGGGCCAGGCGAACCCGGCCGGTATTGGCCTGGAGGTGCTGTCCCGCCTGTCCACCCAGACGTTCGTGGACTACGCCTCCCGCACCCCGGTCAAGCCGATCGTGCGCTTCCGCCCGTCGGGCGTGCACTCTTGGGAGTACTGGCAGTTCGAGATGGCGCAGGCCTGGCCGTACATGGCCAACGCGCTGGAGGTGCCGGAGGCGGACCGCGGCTCCAAGTGCACCCCGGTCGGCGCGATCGCGGAGGCCACCAAGTCCGGCACGATCGGCTCCTGCGTCAACGACGAGTACGACGCGGGCAAGGACACCAAGGGCAAGGCCCAGGACTTCCGCGGCGGCACCGCCTTCTGGTCCCCGGACACCGGCGCGCACGCGCTGTTCGGCGCGATCCTTGCCAAGTACAACGCGCTCGGCGGCCCGGCGGGCTGGCTGGGCTTCCCGGTCACGGGTGAGACGCCGGCGCCTGACGGCGTGGGCCGCTTCGTGCACTTCCAGCACGGCTCCGTCTACTGGACCCCGCAGACCGGCGCGTACGCCATCCCGGGCGACATGTTCGCCGCGTGGGGTGAGAACGGCTACGAGGGCGGCGACCTGAAGTACCCGGTGGCCGAGGCGAACCAGGTGGGCCAGGGCTACGTGCAGAAGTTCCAGGGCGGCTTCCTCACCCGCAACCCGGACGGCAAGCACTTCATCGTCCACGGTGCGATCGCGGAGAAGTACGGCGAGATCGGCACCGCAACCTCTGAGCTGGGGTACCCGACCGGCAACGAAATCGCGGTCAAGGGCGGCTTCTTCCAGCCGTTCGAGCACGGCAACATCTACTGGTCCGCGGCCACGGGCGCGCACACCATCCTCACCGGCGACATCTTCGACGAGTGGGGCAGGCGCGGCTACGAGCAGGGCGAGCTGGGCTGGCCGGTCAAAGACATGGAGAAGATCCCGGCCGGCGGCCTGACCATCGACTTCCAGCGCGGCACGATCGAGCAGGTCAACGGCAACGTCAACGTGAGGAAGAAGTAGTGCGCAAGGTTGCATTCTGCTTTGCGACGGCCGCTGCCGCCGTCGCCCTGGCCGCCTGCGGAGGCGCCACTGTGGACTCCGACGACGTGACGGAGACCCCGACGGTGGCCAGCGAGACCACTGAGGCGGAAACTGAATCCGAGACGGAAACTGCGTCATCGTCGGTGGCGCCGTCGTCGTCGGCAGTTGTGCCGTCGCAAGGCAAACGCGCCGACGACCAACCGGCCCGCGAGGTGACCGACGTGCCCGAGCAGGCCAGCGCATTCTCCCCGCAGGAGGAGGCCTACCTGGCCACCCTAAGGGAAAGCGGAGTCAACGTCGACGGGATTGAAGACCAGCTCACAGCCACCGGGGCTACCGTATGCGCGGACGACCTGATCACCCGCGACGCGGTGGCAGGCCAGCTTGTGGAGCAGCGCCGCACCGACATGGATGCGGCGGGCGTGGCGGCGCTGATCAGCGACACCGCACGCGCCAACCTCTGCTCCTAGCAGTACAGAAGGGAGCCTGGGCTCATGCGCGCATCGCGCAACGTATTTGTCGTCGCCGCAGTGATTGTGGTGCTGTCCTTGATCGGTCTGGGGATCTACCAGTGGCGTTCCGGCGAGACCGGGCTGCCGTCCGCGGACGGGCCGTTGGCGACCTCCGAGGCGCCTGAGGAACCCTCGGAGTCGCAGGCGGTGGAGCCGGACTGGTGCCCCGCGGTGGAGTTCGTCTCCGTGCCCGGCACCTGGGAGTCCGCGGCAGACGACGACCCGTTCGCGCCCGCGGCCAACCCGGCGAGCTTCATGCTCTCGATCACCCAGCCGCTGCAGCAGATGTACGACATCAACCATGTGCGTGTGTTCACGCTGCCGTACACAGCGCAGTTCAGGAACATCCAGACCGCGCACGGGCGCGCCGAGATGACGTACGACGACTCGCGCGCCGAGGGTACCGCGAAGCTGTCCGGCGAGCTGCGGTTTGTGGCGGAGACGTGCCCGTCGACGAAGTTCATCATCGCCGGGTTCTCCCAGGGGGCGGTGATTGTGGGTGACGTGGCGTCCAAGGTCGGCAACAGCGCGGGCCCGATCGACCCGGAGCGGCTGCTGGGCGCGGTGATGATCGCGGACGGCCGGCGTGAAAACGGCGTGGGCGTCAACCCGGGCGCCGAGGTCGGCGGCGTGGGCGCGGAAATTGTCATGCAGCCGCTGCAGGGGCTTGTGGACCGGGTCACCCCGGGCGCGACCATGACCGGCCCGCGTCCTGGCGGCTTCGGCCTGGTTGAGGACCGCGCGTTTGAGATCTGCGCGCCGGACGACACGGTCTGCGACGCGCCGAAGGGTGTGGGTAACGCCATCGACCGGGCTCACGCGCTCATTGCGGCGAACGGCAATCACGCCATGTACGCGACCAATCCGGCCGTCATCCCCGGGACCACCACGCCGGAATGGACTGTAGGTTGGGTCCAGAACGTGGTAGACAGTTTGTAGTCCAAAATCATTTTGTCCTGAAAAGGAGTTACGGGTATGGATCTTCAGCAGCTCATCGCGCAATTTTTCGACGATGACGGCCAAATCGCGCTCCCGGAGCACTTCACCCTCCCGAGCCTGAGCGAGACGATCTACCAGGCCCACCTGGCCACCGGCGGCGGCGACGCGGTGAACATCCGTGACTGGGACTTCACCTCCAACCCGGAAGGCGAGGCGCGCGAGTTCACCCGCACGCAGGTCAACACACGCATCAAGGCCGTCGCCGCGCGCCTCGCCCAGGTAGGCGAGCCGGGGGAACGCGTGGCGATTATGGCCCCGAACTCCGCCGAGTACCTCTTCGCCTTCATGGGCGCGCTGTACGCAGGCCTGGCTCCGGTGCCGCTGTACGACCCGAACGAGCCCGGCCATGAGGCCCACCTGCGCGCCGTGCTCGACGACGCCAACGCGCGGCTCGTGGTGACCAACTCCGCCGGCGCCCCTGCCGTGCGCGCCTACTTCGCCGACCGCCCGGCTGCCGAGCGCCCCCGCATTATCGCCGCGGACTCCCTGCCGGACACGCTCGCAGAGTCCTGGCAGCCCATCGCCCCGGTCGAGGGCGAGGACACCGCCGGCGCCATCTGCTTCTTGCAGTACACCTCCGGCTCCACCCGCAACCCGGCCGGCGTGATGATCACCAACGAAGCGCTGGTCACCGACGTACTTCAGATCAACGAGGCGCTGCGCTTCGAAGCGCCCATGCGCATCCCAACCTGGCTGCCGCAGCACCACGACATGGGCGTCATCGTCGCCGTGGTCGGCGTCGTGCTGGGCCAGGTGCTGGAGATCATGAGCCCGCGCGACTTCCTGCAGAACCCGAAGCGCTGGGTGGACATGCTTTCGCGGCGCGACGACGACCCGGCCGACGTGCACATTTACTCCTGCATCCCCAACTTCGCGCTGGATCTGGCCGCCCGCTACGCGGCGCCGGAGACCCCGGACCAGTACGACTTCTCCGGCGTGCACTGCATCCTCATCGGCTCCGAGTCCGTGACCAAGCCGGGCGTGGAGGCCTTCGTCGGCGCGTTCGGCGAGTCCGGCCTGGACCGCACGGTGCTGCGCCCCTCCTACGGCCTGGCGGAGGCCACACTGCTGGTGTCCACGGACCGCACCGAGGAGCGCCCGAAGTTCATTGAATTCGACCGCGAAGCACTCGCCGACGGCAAGGCCGTGCCCGCCGAAGGCGGCGTGCCCATGGCGTCCATCGGCCAGCCGGCGAAGTGGATGCACTTCGCCATCGTGGACACCGAGACCAAAAACGAGCTGCCCGAAGGCGAGATCGGCGAGATTTGGGTCAACGGCAACAACGTCGCCGCCGGCTACCTGGACCGCCCGGAGGAAACCGAGGCGACCTTCCGCAACACCATCGGAGCCACCATCCAGGACGGCCTGCCGAAGGACAACTGGTGCGCCACCGGCGACTTGGGCACCGTGCTGGACAACCACCTCTACCTCACCGGGCGCGTGAAAGACCTCGTCGTCGTGGCGGGCCGCAACCACTACCCGCAGGACATCGAGGCCACCGCGATGGAGGCCTCCGACCACGTGCGCAAGGACTCCGTCGCCGCGTTCGCGGTCCCGGGCGACGACGTGGAGCGGCTGATCATCCTCGCCGAGCGCGCCGACGGTGCCACTGAGGACGGCGACGCCGCCGCCGAGGACGCCATCCGCTCCGCCATCACCACCAACCACGGCATCTCGCCGGAGGTCGTGGAGTTCCGCGCGCCGGGCGGGGTGGCCCGCTCCACCGCAGGCAAGATCGCCCGCCGCGTCAACGCGAAGCAGTTCACCGAACGCGAACACGCTGCAGCGGAGTAACGAAAAGCCCGGATGGGCCGATACTCTGAACTGTTATGAACGAGCATCAACTGATCCAGTGGCTCACCAGTTGGGTCGAGGGCGCCACCGGCGTCGACTCGGTGGACCCGACCACGCCGCTCGAAACCTACGGCCTCGCATCCCGCGATGCGGTGATCCTCTCCGGCGAGCTGGAAAAGCTGCTCGGCCGCCGGGTCGACCCCACCGTCGCCTACCAGTATCCGACCATCACGGCGCTGGCACAGGCGCTCCTCGCGCAGAGGCAGGAAGCGCCGAAGGTTGAACGTCGAGAAGCAACGAGCTCCCACGACATCGCGATCGTGGGCTCCGCCGGGCGCTTCCCGGGCGCGAAGAACAACGACGAATTCTGGCAGATGCTTATCGACGGCCGCTCCGCCACCGGCCCGCTTCCCCCGCTCCGCTGGGACGAGTACCTGGGCGACCCGGTGGTGCGCACCAAGATGGCGGAGGAGAACACCGACGGCGGCTACATGGACGGCATCGCGTCCTTCGACCACGAGTTCTTCGGCATCTCCCCGCTCGAGGCGCAGAACATGGACCCGCAGCAGCGCATCATGCTCGAGATCGCGTGGGAGGCGCTCGAGGACGCCGGCCTGGCGCCCAGTGAGCTGCGCGGGGAGCCTGTGGGCGTGTTCGTGGGCTCGTCCAACAACGACTACGGCATGCTCATCGCCGCCGACCCGAACGAGGCGCACCCGTACGCGCTGACCGGCGCGTCCTCCGCCGTGATCCCGAACCGCATCTCGTACGCGTTCGACTTCCGCGGCCCCTCGATGAATGTGGACACCGCCTGCTCGTCGTCGCTGGTGTCGGTGCACCACGCGGTGCGCGCACTTCGCGACGGCGAGGCCGACGTCGCCCTGGCCGGCGGCGTGAACATCCTGGCAAACCCGTTCGCGACGCTGGCGTTTTCGGAGCTCGGCGTGATCTCGCCGACCGGGCGCATCCACGCCTTTTCCGACGACGCTGACGGCATCGTCCGCGCCGACGCCGCAGGTTTTGTGGTGCTCAAGCGCGTCGAGGACGCCGTGCGCGACGGCGACAACATCTTGGCCGTGATCAAGGGCTCGGCGACCAACTCCGACGGCCACTCCAACGGGCTAACCGCCCCGAACCCGGAGGCGCAGGTGGACGTTTTGCGCCGCGCCTACGCCGACGCCGGCGTGGACCCGCACCAGGTGGACCTGGTTGAGGCGCACGGCACCGGCACCATCCTCGGCGACCCGATCGAGGCCACCGCGCTGGGCGAGGTGCTCGGCCGCGGGCGCGAGGCTTACCAGCCGCTGCTGCTGGGCTCGGCGAAGTCCAACATCGGCCACTCCGAATCCGCCGCCGGCGTGGTGGCGCTGATCAAGGTGCTCGAGGCGCTCAAGCACGACACGATCCCGGAGTCCATCAACTTCGCCGCACCGAACCGCTACGTGGACTTCGACGCCGAACGCATCGAGGTTGTCCAGGACCCGCGCGAGTGGCCGCGCTACTCCGGCCGCCGCGTCGCCGGTATCTCCGGCTTCGGCTTCGGCGGCACGAACGCGCACGTGGTCGTGGCCGACTTCGACCCGGCAGACTATGACTTCGACGTGGTCGAGGACGAGCCCGCCTTCGAGGGCGTTTCCGTGGCGGCGCTGCCGGTGTCGGGGCTGTTGCCGTCGCGGCGCAAGGAGGCCGCCGGTGTGCTCGCGGACTTCCTCGAGGGCCGCGCGGACGCCGACCTGATCCCGGTCGCGCGCTCGCTGGCCAAGCGCAACCACGGCCGCTCCGCCGCCGTCGTGCAGGCGACCGGCGTCGAGGAGGCCGTGCGCCGCCTGCGCCAGGTCGCCGACGGCAAGATCGGCCCCGGCATCGCCGCTGCCGACGCGCCCACCCCGATGGGCCCCGTGTTCGTCTACTCCGGCTTCGGCTCCCAGCACCGCAAGATGGCCAAGGAGCTCATTGCCCGCTCCCCGCTGTTCGCGCGCCGCATGCGTGAGCTGGACGAGATGGTGAAGTTCCAGGCCGGCTGGTCCATGCTCGAGATCATCGAGAACGACGAGCTGACCTACGACACCGAAAACGGCCAGGTCACCATCACCGCC
Source organism: Corynebacterium faecium (assembly GCF_027257105.1). NCBI lineage: Bacteria > Bacillati > Actinomycetota > Actinomycetes > Mycobacteriales > Corynebacteriaceae > Corynebacterium > Corynebacterium faecium. The sequence goes on along the minus strand of NZ_JAPYJX010000007.1, from coordinate 124,096 downwards.
ATCCAGATCGCCCAGACCGACCTGCTCGCCGCCGCCGGCATCACCCCGGCCGCCACGATGGGCATGTCCATGGGCGAGATCGCCGCGGCCTACGGCGCCGGCGGCCTGTCCGCCGAGGAATGCATCCTCGTCGCCACTGCGCGTGCCCGCCTCATGGGCGAGGGCGAAGCCATGATCGCCGGCACCGAGCAGGAAGGTGCGATGGCGGTGGTGGAGCTCTCCCGCGAGGAGTTGGCGGAGTTCGTCGAGAAGCATGAGCAGGCTCGCGGCGTGGAACCCGCCGTGTACGCGGGGCCCGGCATGACCACCGTCGGCGGGCCGGGCAAGGCCGTCGACTACGTGGTGGCAGCGCTCGAGGCCGAGGAGAAATTCGCGCGCAAGCTCAACGTGCGCGGCGCCGGCCACACCAGCGCCCTCGACCCGATCATGGGCGACCTCGCCGGCGAAATCGCAGGTCTTGACGCGCGGCCGTTGCGCGTACCGCTGTTTTCCTCCGTGGACCGCGGCGAGGTGTACCAGCCCGGCCAGATCGTCCACGACGACCAGTACTTCCTGCGCATGACCCGCCAGCCGGTGTACTTCCAAGACGCCACCGAGGCCGCGTTTGCCGCCGGCCACACCACGCTCGTGGAAATCACCCCGAACCCGGTGGCGCTGATGGGCATGATGAACACCGCGTTCGCCGCCGGCAAGCCAGAGGCGCAGCTGCTGTACACCACCAAGCGCAAGGTGGACGAACTGGAATCGCTGCTGGACCTGGCCGCGAAGCTGTACGTGGGCGGCATGGGCGTGGACTTCGGCGCGTTCTACGGTGCGGGCGACGTGGTCCAGGCGCCGAAGACCGTGTTTAAACAGGTGGACCACTGGACGCCGGCACGGCCGTCGTCGTCGCGCGCGTCGCTTTTGGGCTCGCGCGTGCGCCTGCCGGGCGGCGAGGTGGCGTTTTCCACCGCCGCCGACCAGATCTTCAGCCCGCACCAGCTCATCGAGTCCGCCGCCGCCGAGGTCTCGCCCGACGCGCGCGTGGTGGCCACCGAGGAGCACGGCTACCTGCCCGCGGACGGCGAGGTGACCACCATCGTCGCCTCCTCGCTCGGCGGGGTATCCATCAAGGTCTTCGATGGCGCAACACTGCTCGCGGAGGGCTTCGCCTCCACCATCGACCGCGCCCCGGTGCAGGGCGTCATGGAGCAACCGCTTGACGACGAACCTTCGGTGGACAACGCCCCCGAGGGAGACACCGAGACAGATGCCGTGCGTTGGGACCCCAACTCCGGCGAGTCGGTGGCGGACCGCCTGCGCGACATCGTCTCCGAGTCCATGGGCTACGACGCCGCGGACCTGCCCGACGAGCTGCCGCTGATCGACCTCGGCCTCGACTCCCTGATGGGCATGCGCATCAAAAACCGCGTGGAGAACGACTTCCAGATTCCGCCGCTGCAGGTGCAGACGCTTCGCGACGCCTCCGTCGCCGACGTGATCCGCATCGTCGAAGACGCCGTCGCCGGCAAGACGGACGCTCCGCAGCCGTTGGCCTACAACGACGAGGCGCGCGACCCGGCCGCGGCGGCCGAGAAGACCCAGGGTGTGGGCGTGGCCCCGCGTGACGCCTCCGAGCGCATGGTCTTCGGCGCTTGGGCCAAGTACGCGGGTGCGGCGGCGGCCGGTGTGACGTCGGAGTTGCCGTCGATTAGCAAGGAGCAGGCGGCCGAGATCGCCGCGCACCTGACCGAGCGCTCCGGCATCGACGTCACCGCGGACGACGTGCTCGGCGCCGAGACGCTCGAGCCGCTGGCGAACCTCGTGCGCGAGGGGCTGGAAACACCTGTGGACGGCAACATCCGCGTCTTCCGCGACGGCGACGCCGAGGTTTCCCCGGTGTTCGTGTTCCACCCGGCGGGCGGGTCGTCGTCGGTGTACGCGCCGCTCGCGCGGAGGCTTGGCGACGACGTGCCCGTCTACGGCGTCGAGCGCCTGGAAGGCTCCCTGGAGGAGCGCGCGGCGGAGTACGTCAAGGACATCGAGCGCATCGCCGACGGGCGCAAGGTCGTGCTCGCCGGCTGGTCGTTCGGCGGCGCGCTGGCCTATGAGGTTGCGCACCAGCTGGGCAACGACAAGATCGACTACATCGCGCTGTTGGACACCACCCAGCCGTCCGAGCCGATCCCCGACACGCTGGAAGAGACGAAGGCGCGCTGGGGCCGCTACGCCGCGTTTGCCAAGGAAACGTACGGCCTCGAGTTCGAAGTGCCCTACGAGCTGCTGGAGACCGCCGGCGAGGACGCGCTGCTGCAGATGCTCACCGAGTTCCTGGCCACCACCGACGCCTCCGAGCACGGCCTGGCCGCCGGTGTGCTCGAGCACCAGCGCGCGTCGTTTGTGGACAACCAGATCCTCAACCACCTGGACTTCACCCGCTGGGCGGATGTGAACGTGCCGGTGCTGCTGTTCCGCGCCGAGCGCATGCACGACGGCGCGATCCAGCTCGAGCCGAACTACGCGCACATCGACGAGGACGGCGGCTGGGGCGCTATCGTGGACGACCTGACCATCGTCCACCTGCCCGGCGACCACCTCGCGGTGGTGGACGAGCCGGCGGTGGGGATCGTCGGCAAGCACATGAACGCATGGATTGAGGGGAAGCGATGAGTACCGCAGACAAACTCGCCGGCCTGCGCGAACGCCTGGACAAGGCGCAGGACCCGGGCTCCGAGCGCTCCCGGAAGCGCCGCGACGACGCCGGGCGCACCACCCCGCGCCAGCGCATCGACGCGCTTCTCGACGAAGGCTCCTTCGTCGAAATCGGCGCGTTGGCCCGCACCCCCGGCGACCCGGACGCCGTCTACTCTGACGGCGTTGTCACCGGCTACGGGCGCATCGACGGCCGGCCCGTCGCCGTGTACGCCCACGACAAGACCGTCTACGGCGGGTCTGTCGGCGTGACGTTCGGGCGCAAGGTCACCGAGGTCATGGAGTTCGCCATCAAGATCTCCTGCCCGGTGATCGGCATCCAGGACTCCGGCGGCGCCCGCATCCAGGACGCGGTGACGTCGTTGGCCATGTACTCCGAGATTGCGAAGCGCCAGCTGCCTTTGTCGGGCCGTGTGCCGCAGATCTCCATCATGCTGGGCAAATCCGCCGGCGGCGCCGTCTACGCGCCGGTGACCACGGACTTCGTCGTGGCCGTCGACGGCGAGTCCGAGATGTACGTCACCGGCCCGAACGTGATCCGCGAGGTCACCGGGGAGGACATCACCTCCGCCGAGCTCGGCGGGGCGCGCGTGCAGGAGGCCGCCGGCAACATCCAGGCGGTTGTGGCGACGGAGGAGGACGCATTCGACTACGTCAAGGACCTGCTCGCGCACCTGCCGACGTCCACGTTCGACGCCGCGCCCGTCGTCGCCGCGCAGCCCGACGAGGAGCTCGACGACACCGCGCTAGACACCTTCATGCCCGACGATACCAACGCCGGCTACGACATGATGGACCTGCTCGTGCAACTCGGCGACGACGAGGACCTCGTCGAGGTCCAGTCCGGGTACGCCGAGAACCTCATCTGCGCATTCGGGCGTATCGACGGCCGCGCCGTCGGCTTCGTCGCCAACAACCCCATGTACGCCGCCGGCTGCATCGACGCGGACGCCGCCGACAAGGGCGCGCGCTTCATCCGCACCTGCGACGCCTACAACATCCCCATCGTTTACGTCGTGGACACCCCCGGCTACCTGCCGGGCGTGGAGCAGGAGCGCGAGGGCCTGATCCACCGCGGCGCGAAGTTCGCGTTCGCGGGCGTGGAGGCCACCGTGCCGAAGGTCACCCTGGTCGTGCGCAAGGCCTACGGCGGCGCGTACGCGGTGATGGGGTCGAAGAACCTCAATGGCGACATCAACCTGGCGTGGCCCACCGCCCAGATCGCGGTGATGGGTTCCGCGGCGGCGGTGGTGATGCTGCAGGGCAAGCAGCTCGCCGCCATCGAGGACCCGGCGCAGCGTGAAGCCATGAAGAAGATGTTCATGGACTTCTACGACCAGGAAATGACCTCGCCGTACGTCGCGGCGGAGCGCGGCTACATTGACCAGATGATTGAGCCTTCGCAGACCCGCATCGCTTTACGGCGAGCCCTGCGGCAGCTAGCCTCCAAGCAGGAATTCGACCTGCCTAAGAAACACACCATTAGTCCCCTCTAGTAAGGTTTCACCCCATGCTTTCTTCTACTCTTGACATCTTCGGCGACCTGATCAGCATGCTGGTCTGGTTCATCAATGGCATCCAGACCGGAAACCCGGCCTGGAACTTCGGCATCGGCTTCTAGGACTTCTTCACGAGCTTGGCTATACCGCGCCAGCCCAGCATGAGCAGTGCGGACATCACTGTGGCCACGATGATGAACGACCAGTGGGGGATCGCCTGATTGCGAACGCCCCAGATCACCAGGCCGGTGACCACGGTGACGATCCAGATGACCCCGCCCTTGTTTTCGCGGGAAATCAGCCAGCCGAGTGTGACGCCAAGGGCGAACGGCCACAGGGTGGACAGCCAGCCGGAGAAGTTGAACGGCATATCGTCGGACTGGTGCGCCGCGCGCGCCAGGAGGGCGAAGGCGGCGATGGCGACGTAGTCGGCGGCGATGGCGTAAGGCTTGGAGATAGTGTTGCGCATGATGGTCACTTTAGAACACTGAGTCGTTCCACCACCGGCGCTCCGGCGTGCCGGCGCGCGAGCCGTCGCTATCAAGCTTGATGCCCACGACCTGGTGCAGCTCGACGACGTCGTGTTCAAAGCCCCACTCCGAGCCCGCCATGTACATGCCCCACAGCTTTGCGGTGTTCATACCGACGAGCGAGACCGCCTCGTCCCAATTGACCTTGAGGTTTTCGCACCAGTCTCGCAGCGTGCGCATGTAGTCGAAGCGGATGTTCTCCTCGTGGAAGACCTCGAAGCCGTGGTCCTGCATCTCGTGGATGATCGTGCCGGAGCCGGTGAGCTCGCCGTCCGGGAAGATGTAGCGGTTGATGAAGTCGCCCTGCGGCGTCTTGTGGTTGTCTGGGTAAGTGATGCAGTGGTTGACCATCACGCCGCCCGGGCGCAGCTTGCCGGCGAGGAACTCGAAGTACGAGGCGTAGTTGTTCACCCCGATGTGCTCGAGCAGGCCGATTGAGGAGACGCCGTCGAAGCCGGTCTCGGTGACGTCGCGGTAATCGAGGAAGCGCACCTCCGCAAGCTCCTCGAGGCCCTCCTCTTTAATCTTCGCCTGCGCCCACTCTGCCTGTTCCTTTGACAGGGTGACACCGAGGGACTTCACGCCCTGGCGGGCGGCGTAGCGCACCATGGAGCCCCAGCCGCAGCCGACGTCGAGGTGCCTGTCGCCGGGCTTGAGGTTCATTTTCTCGAAGACGAGGCGGAACTTGTTTTCCTGCGCCTCGTCGAGGGTGGCGTCCGGGGTGGGGTAGTAGGCGCAGGTGTAGGCCATGGACTCGCCGAGGAACAGTTCATAGAAGTCGTTGCCCACGTCGTAGTGGGACGAAATGACCTGTGCGTCGCGCTCCTTCGAGTGTGGGGCGAGGCCCTGGCGGATGGTCCGCTCGAGCCAGGAGGCCTGTTCCGCCTCTGGAATGGGCTGGATTTGCAGCGCGCCCATGGAGCGCAGGGAGCGCGCGATGCGCACAAGTTCGCGCGGGTTCGGGCGCTTGTAATTGTGGTAGAGGGTGCGCATGTCGTCGAAGACGTCGTAGGGGTGCGCCAGGTGCGCGCCTTCAACAGTCAGACCGTCGGTGACCCAGGCGCGGGCGAGCCCGACATCGCCGGGGTGGGTGACGATGTACGACAGGCCCTCGGGGCTGTTCACCTTCACGGTGTGCCTGGCGTCTGCCGGGCCCGTCGAGGAGCCGTCGAAGGCTTCCCATTTGAACGGCGTGCCACCGGGGAAGAGGGTGTCGACGATATCTGCGACGGTCATGTGCATGGTCATTCTCCTACGCGTTTTCCACTGTTTTTTCGTAGAGGCCCGGGAAGCGCCGGTCCGGGTCGTACTGGGCCTTCATGCGCTCCGGTAGATCCCCGCCGTAGAGACGCTCGAACTCGGCGCGGTCGTAAAACGCCTCCGAGTACAGGGACTTATGCCCGCCGAGATCGGAGACCTTTCGCTCTATGACCCTGTTGAAGGCCCCCGGCTTCACCTCCGGGACGCCGGACCAGAAGCCGACGTTCACCCAGGTCGTCCCCGGCTCGAGGGGGTAGAGCGGCCACGGTGCCTGGTCATCGAGCCCAACGCCGGCGAGCGTATCGACGCCGTCCCGAAGCCGGATTGGACACAGCCAGACCGGCTCGATGTCGCTGGCCTTGAAGAACCAGTCGAGGAACTCGGCGACCTGTGTGTCCCGCACCTCGATGTCTTGCACAACTCGCTCAGTGCGCGGCAGGCCCTTCGGCTTTTTCAGGAACCGGTACTCGAGGTCGTACTTCTTGTCCAAGCCCACGAGCTTCCAATAGAACGCGCTGCGGCGCAGCTCGCGCGGCCAGAGTTTGCGCACCCTCGGGTGCTGGGCGCCGAAGGCTCGGGAGCACCAGAACCAGTCGGTGTCCCAGCGCCAGATGTAGTCGCGGACGGTGAGGAAGTCGTGGTGCACTCCGGACGGGTGCTGAAGCGAGCGGTAGTACACGGCATCGCGCGTGTAGTCGGACGTTCCCGGCGCTTGGCCCACCCGGAAGGCGCAGACTAGGTACTGCTCGGTGGGGGAGAACGCGACGGCGTCGAGGCCGTGCAGGGCGCGCCCGGCCCATTCTCCGGTGGCGGCAGCGTCGCCGAGGGCGTCCTGGAAGGCCGTGAGGTCGTTGTAGCGAATGTGCTGGAGCTCGACAAACGGCTCGACCTCCTCGAGCTCGATGGTGAGGCGCACCGCGTAGCCGAGTGAGCCGTAGGAGTTCGGGAACGCGCGGAAGAGCGCGACGTTTTCGTTGCGCGAGCAGGTGACGATGTCGCCGGTGCCCACGAGCACGTCCATCTCGAGCACGGACTCGTGCGGCAGACCGTTGCGGAAGGAGGTGGACTCCACGCCCATGCCGGAAACTGCGCCGCCGAGAGTAATAGTTTTTAGCTGCGGCACCACCAATGGCGCGAGGCCGTACGGCAGGGTGGCGTCGACGAGGTCCTCATAGGTGCACATACCCTGCACGTCGGCTGTTTTCGTCACCGGGTCGACGGCGATGACGCCGCGCAGGCCCTCGACATCGAGTCCGGCGCCGCCGGCGCTACGGGAGCGGAAGAGGTTCGACGTCTTCTTCGCCAGGCGCACCCGCTGGACGTCCGGTACCCGCTGGAAGCTTTCGAGGAGCGCGGCGACCCCCTCTTCGTGCGCGTGCCAGCCGACCGGCAAGACGCGTTCGAAATCCACGCTGCGACCGTAAAACATCCTGGAAACGCTCATGTAGTGCCACAATAGACCCAAGTTGCGCACCGTGCACGAGATAAAACGTCACGCAAGCTCAAACGGCTTCGCCAGCGGCCGGTCGCCCGACCATGAAGCCACGACCCGCGTATACCGCGGCGTAGACCACCCACCCGATAGCCGTGATGAGCAGGAACGACACCGCCCGGTACACCACCGTCGCCGCCGTGGCGTGGGCCAGCGGCAACCCGGCGGCGACCAGCATGCCCACCGCCACGGGCTCCACCGTGCCGAGCCCGCCGGGCGTGACCTGGGCCGAGCCGGCCAGCTTGGTCATGATGAATGCCAGGCACACCCCGGCAAGTGGCGCGCCCTGGCCGGACACGGCCCACACGGCGAAGACCATCGTGGCCAGGTCCAATAGCCGGTTCGCAAGAGAGAGCCCCGCCGCTGCGAAAAACGCCGGCGCGGAAATGCGGATCGCGGAGACCTGGTCGATCACGTCCACGACCCGCCCGCGCACCTTCTCCGGCAGAAACCGCACCCAGCGCTTCAGCACCGCAGGGTGGAGGGTCGCCCAGAACACCGCGCCGATCGTCGCCAGCGCCACTGCCAGCGACGCCACCAGCGACCACACGGACAGCTCCGCGCCCAAAAGCGCCACGGCGACCACGCCGATGAGCACCATCCACACCGTCGACAGCGCGCCTGAGACCACGAAGAACCAGCCGCACAACCCCACCGACGCGCCCCAGGACCGGTGCACCCTAAACGTCAGCCACGCCGACAGCGCGGGCCCGCCCGGCACCGTGGTGGACCAGGCGTTGGAGGCGAACACGATCGCGTTGGTGCGCGCCACCCCCGTAATCCGCCCTTCCACGTTGAGCAGGATCTGCATCACCCCGGACATCGCCGCCAGCGACAGCACCGCAGTGGCCACCGCGAGCAGCAGCGGGCCTGTCGACGCCGCGCCGACGGCCCTCCACGCCTCCCCGAAAAACGGCAGCTGGTCGCGCAACACCACCAGCACGACCACCATGATGGCCACGGGCGCGAGCCAGCGCAGCCACTGCCACCACGTCCTAGCGTTCAAGTTCCTTCTTCTTCAGCTGCTCCAGCGCCTGGCGTGCGCGGCGCTCCTCCAGGTCGCGTATGAGCTGGGTAAACGGCACCAGCGAGGCATCCTCGGACACCGACACTCCCGCGCGGCCGGGTTGGGTGTCGGGCACCATGTGGGCGATGGGGGTTTCGGTGCGCGGTGGCGTCGATAGGCTTGAGCCCTCCCCGAACGCGCCGGCCAGGCGCTTGACCCAGCGCGGCGCCCACCAGCTGTCCTCGCGCAGCAGGTGCATCACCGCAGGCACGAACAGCAGGCGGATCAGGGTGGCGTCGAGCGCAAGCGAGAAGATCATGCCGTAGGCGATGTACTTCATCATCACAATCTCGCTGAGCGCGAAGGCGGCGGCGACGACGATCATGATGAGCGCCGCGGCTGTGATGATACCGCCGGTGTGCGCGGTGCCGCGCTTGATCGCCTCGTCGGTGCTTTCGCCGTCCTGGCGCGCCTCCACCATGCGCGAGACCAGGAAGACCTCGTAGTCCGTGGACAGGCCGTAGAGGATGGAGATGATCAGCACCAGGATCGGGCTCATCAGCGGACCCGGGGTGAAGTTCAGCGCGCCGGCGCCGAGGCCGTCGACGAAGACGGCGGTGAGGAAGCCGAGCGTGGCGCCGATGCCGAGCACGTTCATGATCACGGCCTTCGCCGGCAGGATCACGGAGCCGAACACTAGCGCCATCAGCAGGAACGTGGCGATGACCATGTACAGCGCCATCCACGGCAGGCGTTTCAGCAGCGCCTCGATGGACTCGGTTTCCATCGCCGGGGTGCCTGCGACGTAGGTCTCGACGCCCTCGGGGGTGTCGATGTTTCGCAATTGCTTCACGACGTCCGCGCCCCCGGCCCTATCCGCCAACGGGGCGGAAAGCACCGTGGTGCCGTCCTGCGTGGCGTGCGCGGGTTTGAGCGGCACGGCCAGGCCCTCGACCTGGCGGGTCTGCATCACGATGTCCACCAGCTGCTGGTTGTCCGCGCCGGTGACCACGAGCTTGACCGGGTCGGTGCGGAAGGCGGGGAACTCCTCGTTGAACTCGTCCTGGGCCTGGCGGGTGGCCTGGCTCGGCGGCAGGTACGTCTCGTTGATGCCGCCGAACGTGATGCCCACGATCGGCACGGTGAGCAGGAGTAGCAGCGCCGCGCAGCCGACCACGACGGCCTTGGCGTGTCGCATCGCCCACGCCGGAATCTTGTACCACACGGTGTCTTCGAGGCGGCGTGCACGTCGAGAAGCTTTGCGCACCGACCACATGTCGATCTTGGGGCCAAGCATGCCGAACAGCGCCGGCAGCACCGCCACCGAGATCACGGCGGCGAGCAGTACCGCGCTCATCGCGCCGTAGGCCACGGATTTGAGGAAGGCCTGCGGGAACATCAGCAGACCGGACAGGGCCACGCCCACCATGAGCGCGGAGAAGAACACGGTCTTGCCGGCGGTGTTGGTGGTCACCGCCACCGCCTCCTCGACGTCCGCGCCGCGGTCCAGCTCCTCGCGGAACCGCGAGACCATGAACAGGCCGTAATCAATGGCCAGGCCCAGGCCAAGCAACGTGATGATGGACTGCGAGAAGATGTTCACCTGCTGGTACTGCGCCAACACCGACAGCAGCGACAGCGAACCGATGATGGACAAAATGCCCACGATCAGCGGCATCGCCGCCGCGACCACTCCGCCGAAGACGAACAACAGGATGACGGCGACGAACACCAGGCCGATCTTCTCGGCGCGGGCGATGTCGGCCGCCATGCCCTCGTCCAGCGCGTCGGCCACCGCGGTCGCGCCGGCGACCTGCACGGTCGCGCCCGGCAGCTCCATCGCCTCGAGCGCGGGCTTGATGGTGCGGAAATCCTTCAGCGTCTGCTCGCCGTCGCCCTTGAGCCCGATTGCCGCGAACGCCTTCGTGTGCTCGGCGTTGACCAGCTGCGGGTTGGGGCGTTCGAAATAGCTGGTGACGTGGGCGACCTCGTTGGGGAACTGGTCGCGCAGGGAACTCAGCTGGGCGTTGGCTTCATCGAGAAGCTCTTGCCTATCGATGCCCTCCGGCGAACTCACCAGCATGATCACATCGCCCGAATTGTCGCGGCCGAACGTCTCCTGCTCGATCGCGGCGGCCGTGGTCGAGTCCGCGCCCGGATCCTCCCAACCCTCCTGGGACAGGCGCTCGCCCAGCTTCGAGCCGAACAGCACCTGCATGGCCAGGATGAGCACGATGACCACCAGCGGAATGATCCGGCGGTGGCGGAACGCGAAACGGCCCCACTTGTAAAACATCTCCGGCCTCCTAGTCGCGGGTGTTGTGCAGCAGGGAGCGCAGCGGGCGGAACGGCTGCAGCCACGCGCCGCCGTCCGGCAGCCGGTCCAGGTTCACGCGCGGCAGCGGGTTCTGGAACACGCCCGGGATGTCCTCCAAGTCCACAAACTCCACGTCGGGGGAGTTCACCGCCCAGGAGGCGTGCTCGTGGAAACCGAGGACGGTCACCGGGATGCCGGCGTCGACCAGCTCGAGCAGCGGCTCCTGGAAGTTCTGCCCGTCAGCGGAGGCGACCACGACGCCCTGGAGTACGCCCTCGTCGCGGCGGCGCTGGATGTGGGCCAGCATGTCCTGGTCCACGTCCGAATCCTCGTCGCTCTTCGGCTTGGCAAACACCGCGAAACCGACGTTGCGCAGCGCTTCCACCCACGGGCGGATGGAATCCGCGCCTGCGGCGGCGACGTTGGTGAACACCGTCGCCTCCGGTTCGATGTCGCGGCCAAGCTCGTCGGCGCGGGCCTCGGCTTCGTCGATAAGCCAGCGCCCGATCGCGTCGAAGCGGGGACGGTGCGCCGCAGTCGGGCGTCCACCCAGGATCGCGCCGAGGCCCATGTCCAAGTTCGGCGCATCCCACACCAGCAGGTAGCTTTCCGGGCCGGCGGGTGCGCCTGGGGTGTACGGGTGCGACAGCGCTTGCAGATCCATGCTCACTTCTTCTCCCACAGGTACTCGCGGATCACGTGATCCTTGTCCAGGCCTTTGCCTTCGAACTTAGTGATCACCTGCCGGTCCGTGAGCAGCGGTGCCTCCTCCCACGGCCAGCCCTTGTACTCGAGGGAGGGCTCGACGTTCACGAGTTCGTCGATCCACTCGGCGTAATCCGCGTGGTCCGTGGCAACGTGCAGCACACCGCCCGGCTTCAAGCGAGTGGCAATGAGGTTCAGGGTGCCGGACTGGATGATGCGGCGCTTGTGGTGGCGCGCCTTCGGCCACGGGTCCGGGAAGAAGATGCGAACGCCGTCGAGGGACTCCTCGCCGAACATGCGGGCCAGCACCTCCACGCCGTCGCCGCGCACCATGCGGATGTTGTCGATGCCGCCGCGCACCACCGAGCCCAACAGCTTGGCCAGTCCAGGCTTGTACAGCTCCACGGCGATGATGTTCGTGTCCGCCTCCAGCGGCGCCATCGCGGCGGTGGAGGTGCCGGTGCCCGAGCCGATCTCGACGATGGTGGGGTGGCCGGAGCGGCCGAACCACTCGTCGACGTCGATGGGATCGTCCGAGCCCTCCGCCAGTACGCGGCCCAGGCGCGGCCAATGCTCGTCGAACAGGGCCTCCTGGTTTTCCGTCAACGTGCCGCGGCGGAAGGTCACGGAACCCAGGCGCGGGTAGTCCAGGCCGGTGTCGAACTCGGTTTGCAGCGGGCGGCCCGCCGGCAATTCGCCCGTTCCCGGACGCAAATTTTCAGTATTATTCATCAGATTTATTGTCCACATGAACAGGGCAAACGCAAGCTCCACGGGGCACCCCCGAAGGCGTCGTAAAGCGAAGGCTCAAGAACGGGCGGCGGGGGTAGGGCGTCACCCCCGCTTGCAGCAAAGGTCGTGCTCGGGCGGTCTGGTTATATCCAGTGGGCGCGGATTGGTCGGAACTTTTGGCCAGATGAACGCCCGTTTCGATACTCTTGTGACGCAACAACGATGAATTTCGCACGCGCACTGGCCATAACCAGTTGAACAAGGAGTACGTATGACCGCCGAAATCAAGCGCCTGGAGGGGACCAACCCCACCGACAACGAAAAGCTAATCGCTTGGATCAACGAGGCGGTCGAGCTCTTCCAGCCCGACAAGGTCGTCTTCGCCGACGGCTCCCAGGAAGAATGGGACCGCCTCACCGCCGAACTTGTCGAGGCAGGCACCCTGATCAAGCTCAACGAGGAAAAGCGCCCCAACTCCTTCCTCGCCCGCTCCAACCCGTCCGACGTGGCGCGCGTCGAATCCCGCACCTTCATCTCCACCGAGAACGAGGAAGACGCAGGTCCGACCAACAACTGGATGAAGCCGGCCGCGCTCAAGGAGGAGATGCTGGAGCACTTTACCGGCTCCATGCGCGGCCGCACCATGTACGTCGTGCCGTTCTGTATGGGCCCCATCTCCGACCCGGACCCGAAGCTTGGCGTCCAGCTGACCGACTCGGCCTACGTCGTGCTCTCCATGCGCATCATGACCCGCATGGGCACCCAGGCGCTGGAGAAGATCCAGGGCGAGAATTTCGTGCACTGCCTCCACTCCGTCGGCGCCCCGCTCGAGCCGGGCCAGGAAGATGCGGCGTGGCCGTGCAACGACACCAAGTACATCTCCCAGTTCCCGGAGACCAAGGAGATCTGGTCCTACGGCTCCGGCTACGGCGGCAACGCCATCCTGGCCAAGAAGTGCTACGCCCTGCGCATCGCGTCCGTAATGGCGAAGGAAGAGGGCTGGATGGCCGAGCACATGCTCATCCTCAAGCTCACCTCCCCGGAGGGCAAGGCCTACCACATCGCCGCCGCCTTCCCGTCCGCTTGCGGCAAGACCAACCTGGCCATGATCACCCCGACGCTCGACGGCTGGACCGCCGAGGTTGTCGGCGACGACATCGCCTGGATGCACCTGCGTGAGGACGGCCTGTACGCCGTGAACCCGGAAAACGGCTTCTTCGGCGTCGCGCCGGGCACCAACTACGCCTCTAACCCGATCGCCATGCGCAGCATGGAGCCGGGCAACATCCTGTTCACCAACGTCGCACTTACCGACGACGGCGACATCTGGTGGGAAGGCATGGACGGCGACAAGCCCGCCCACCTCATCGACTGGCGCGGCGAGGACTGGACGCCGGAATCCTCCTCCAAGGCCGCCCACCCGAACTCTCGCTACTGCGTGGCCATCGAGCAGTGCCCGGCCGCCGCACCGGAGTTCAACGACTGGCAGGGTGTGAAGATCGACGCCATCCTCTTCGGCGGCCGCCGCCCGGACACCGTGCCGCTGGTCACCCAGGCCCACAACTGGGAGCACGGCACCATGATCGGCGCGATGCTCTCCTCCGGCCAGACCGCCGCCTCCGCGGAGGCGAAGGTCGGCTCCCTGCGCCACGACCCGATGGCCATGCTGCCGTTCATGGGCTACAACGTGGGCGACTACTTCCAGCACTGGCTGGACATGGGCGAAAAGGGCGGCGACCGCATGCCGGAGATCTTCCTGGTCAACTGGTTCCGCCGCGGCGACGACGACCGCTTCCTGTGGCCGGGCTTCGGCGACAACTCGCGTGTGCTCAAGTGGGTCATCGACCGCATCGAGGGCAAGGTCGATGCCGACGAGACCGTGGTCGGCTACACCGCCCGCGCCGAAGACCTGGACCTGACCGGCCTGGACACCCCGATCGAGGACGTGCGCGAGGCTCTCACCGCCGACCCGGAGCTGTGGAAGGAAGACGTCGCGGACTCCCGCCGCTACCTCGAAGGCCTCGGATCCCGCGTGCCGCAGGAGATCTTCGACCAGCTGAAGAAGCTGGACGAGCGCATCCACGCTGCGACGAAGTAGACGCTTGAGTAGCACGGCAGTGATGTTGTATCGTTGCTGCTGGAGAACTTCAGACAGGATCTGTTGTTAATAAAGCTTAAGGCCTGCCGTTTGGCAGGCCTTTCGCTATTCTCATCGGGATGGCGGGGGAACTTGTAAGAAGCCTTAGCAGTGCTCGGATCCAAGCATATGAGGCTGATGTTGTAGCCCGAAGTGGGAGGGCTATAGCTGAGGTCGGTAGAGGCGAGATCGAGTCGCTGTACATCTGGCAGGTTTCAGTGGCGGCCGCTTGGTACGAGACAATCGCGTTGTTTGAGCCGCTTATGCGTAACCGCATCGATGTGGCGTTGAGGAAATGGAACGCGGATAACGGACGGACTATAGATTGGCTCGAGGATGCCGCCACGCCGCTACGGGTTTGGTTGGAAGGATGGCTAAAGACGGCCGGAGTGCAGCTGAGAAAGCAGCACGTCGGCGTGCCCCCTTGCTTCGGGCTTCACGGCGCACGAGAACCTATGGCGTTTTGCACTGCGAAAGGCATTTCCGGGACTTAGCCCCAAGTTCGTGGAAAACGCAAAGTACGCCTACGGCTTTACAGTTCCGCAAGAGGTGGAGGCCGCCTACGCTGTGGGGTGCAGCTTGGATGCCTTGCGCAAGCTCCGTAATCGAGTGAGTCATCAGGAGCAGATCCTTTATGTTGATCATGCGGCGCGTCTGAGTGAGATCTACGGCCTGACTCACGCTATGGCTCCCCAGTCGCTGGGAATGATGAAGCGGCTAGACCGTGTGCAGCGGACATTGGCTCTGAAGCCCCAGTACTAACCCTTGCGCAGCACGAGCACGAGGTTCGACACCGCGAACTCGCGCAGCAGCGGCACGCGGGTGACCCACCACGCCCACCACGGGTGGTAGCGGGGGAATGCGGCCGCGAGCTGGCCGGTGCCCTCCGCCCAGGCGAGGCCCTCGCCCGCGGAGACGGCGAACAAGCTCTCGCCGAAGATGTTCTTCGGGTCGCGGCCGTGCACTTTTGCGTATCGACGGCGCGCGTACTGCCCGCCGACGTAGTGCTGCCACAGACCCGTCTCGTGCCCGCCGAACGGCCCGAGCCACACCGTGTAGCTGAGCACCACCAGCCCGCCTGGCTTGGCCACGCGCAGCATCTCCTCGCCCATGGCCTGCCAATTCGGGATGTGTTCGGCCACGTTGGAGGAGTACACCACGTCGAAGGAATCGTCGGCGAAGGGCAGTGCGGCCCCGTCGCCGCGCACGGAGCCGAAGCCGGAGATCCCCGCCGCCGACAGTTCGGAGACGTTTGGTTCCAGGCCGATGTAGAAGCAGTCGGAGAAGGCGTCGGCGAAGTAGCCGGGCCCGCCGCCGACATCTAGCACTGACTGGCCGGTGACGGGGGTGCCCAGGAGGTCGTGCGAGAGGGCGTCGATAAGCGAACGCGTATCGCGGGCGAGCATGGAGTAGAAGATGCACGGGCGGAATTGTTCGTAGGAAAACGCGCGCAACAGCCGGAGCGAGCGGGAAAGGGTGGCCATCCGGCGGGTACGGTGCATAGGCATACCGTAGCAACCGTGCTACAGTGCGGTGCATGGCCACGCCGGGATACGACGAATCGCTAGTCGAGCGCAGGATATCGCAGCGCGAACTGCGCAACGACTCTGCGCGGATCCTGCGCGCGGTGCGGGCGGGGCACAGCTTCGTTGTCACCAACAACGGCGAGCCGGTGGGGCGACTTGTGCCTCTCGACGAGCCGAAGCCGCGGCTGGCCATCACACGGCCCGCCACCCGTGTCGGCGGTTGGCTGGACCTTCCGGTGGAGCCGGCGGATGGCGAGCCGTTGGCTGAGATGCTCGATGATATGCGCGAGGACCGCTTCTAGGATGCGGCGGGTGTATACGGATACGTCAGCCATCGCCTGCCTGCTGAAAGCGGAGCCGCACACGCACGCGATGCGGCTGTGGCTCGAGGCGGGGGAGTGCGAGGTGGTTTCGTCGGACTTGCTCGAGATTGAGCTGCGGCGGCTGGCGGTGCGCTTGGGCAGGCCCCAGGGAGAGGTCACGCTGATCCTGCGCGGCATTTCGCTTGCGGAACTGAACCGGGCGACGCTGCGCAGCGCGAGCATGCTGCCCATGCCGTACCTTCGAACGTTGGATGCGATCCATCTGCAGGCCGCGCTGGACTTGGAGGCCGATGCGATGCTCACCTATGACAGTCGCCTCGCTGACGCCTCGCGTGAAGTGGGACTCGAGGTTATCGCGCCATGAAGATACTGCTTTTGTGCTGGCGCGACTCCACCCACCCGCAAGGCGGCGGGTCGGAGCGCTATCTCGAGCGCGTCGGGGAGTACCTGGCGGCACAGGGCCACGAGGTGATTTACCGCACCTCAACGCACACGGACGCGCCGAGGCGCTCTCGCAGGAAAGGGGTGCGCTACGAGCGCGCCGGGGGAAAGTTCGGCGTGTACCTTGCGGCGCCGCTATCGATTTGGCGCAACCGGCCGGACGTGGTCGTGGACACGCAAAATGGCATCCCATTTTTTGCGCGGCTGTTCACGAGAAAGCCCGTGGTGCTGCTGACGCACCACTGCCACAAGGAGCAGTGGCCGGTGGCGGGCCCGCTGATCCGCCGCCTGGGGTGGTTCTTAGAGTCGCGGGTGGCGCCGAGGGTGTACCGGGGTGCGCAGTACGTGACGGTGTCGCAAGCCTCGAAGCGCGACCTGGTGGCGCTTGGGGTGCGTGAGGAGGACATCGAGATCGTGGAAAACGGCGTCGACCTGGTGCCGGCGCACACGCCTGTGCTTCACGACGACCAAAGGTTGCACCTGGTCACCCTCTCCCGCCTGGTGCCGCACAAGCGCATCGAGGAGGCTATCGACGCGGTGGCGGGGATGGATGGCGCCGTCCTGGATGTGGTCGGTTCCGGCTGGTGGGAGGACCAGTTGCGCGAGTACGCCGCCCCGCACGGCGACAAGGTGGTCTTCCACGGGCACGTCTCCGAGGCTTACAAGCACGCGCTGCTTGAGCGGGCCGCGGTGCACCTGCTGCCGTCGCGCAAGGAGGGCTGGGGGATCGCGGTGATCGAGGCGGCGCAGCACGGCGTGCCCACCGTGGCGTACGCGTCCGCAGGTGGGGTCGCCGACTCCATCCGCGACGGCGAGACTGGTCGGCTGGTGCATCCCGGCGAGGAGTTTGAGCAGGTTGTGGGGGAGACCCTTGGGCGTCGAGAAGCAATGGCTCCCGCGGCGCGCGAGTGGGCGGCGCGGTTCTCCTGGGAGGAGACCGGCCGGAGGTTCGCGATGATTATTGGAGCCCTAAAGTAGCTCAGTTGTCCAGTTGAGCTGCTGGATCTTTGTATCCAGCTCGCGGTAGGCCTTCGCGGCGCTGTCGGCCATGTCGCGCAGGGCTTTCACGTCCACGGCGGGGACGAAGCGGACCTCGGAGCGGGAATAGCGGGAGCCGGTCATGGTGCCGGCGTCGGCGACGGCGGCGTAGAGGCGGCGGGAGCGCAGCAGCGCGTCGCGGCGCGCGATGGCGTCGGTGAGCGTGGCGCCCTCGAAGGCGGTCTGCGCGTTGGTGTGGTTGATGCGGCGCACCAGCGTCTCAATCTCCTGCAGGAGTGCGGCCGCCTCCTCGAGCATGGCCGCTGGGTCCTCGACGGGTGTGTCGCCCTCCTGGATCATCGCGCCCTGCACCAGGCGTTCCTGCAGCTTGTTCAGGCGGTCCTGCGCCTCGGCGCGTCGCGCCAGTGCCTCTGCGAGCAGCATGAGTGCCTCCTTGTACGTTTCTGTCCCCGTTCCCAACCCTCGCGGATCCGCCCGGGGCACCCCCAACGTCGCGGTAGTAAACAGTGCTCGGTGCAACCCTGTGGTGGGGGTCGTGCCCGTGTGCGTCGTGCAGGCCGCATGCGTTGTGCGTGTGAGCGGAATCGAACCGCTTCAGCCCTGATACGGCCACAAGGCGCCATGAGTGCGCCCTTTTCCCCGGACGCGTGGGGTTGACGTTCGCTGGGTGCCGGCGAGCTTTCCGCTACCGACAGTTTCGATCTAACATAGCAAAACGCCCAGCCGCTGGGAAGGGCTGGGCGTTGGGGTTGTGCGGGTTTACGCCGCGGAGGGGAACAGCTCGCCGTCGCGGAGACGGTCGCGCATCTCGGCCTCGACGAGGACCGGGATGAAGTCCTCGATCACAGCGGAGTTGCGGTGGGTGCGCAGGACAGCATCGAACGCGTCGTTGATCTCGAGTGCGTCGAACTTGCCGGCGTACTCGGCGAGCAGGTCCTCGCGGATGTTGCGCAGTGCGCGCTCGCGGATGATGCTGAAGTCAATTGTGTTAGCCATGTTGTGTTCCTCCTTGCAGAAGCTGTATCTGCTCCTTTTCTAGGCTCAGGGTTACGCATGTACGTAACCTGTTGTTAACTTGGCGTTCACTTTAAGCGACGAAAAGTGAACGATGCAAGAGGGTCAATGATTGGAAGTTGTCATTAATTGGTCGGAGCCAACTAATTTTTAGAAATGTGCTGGTGAGGGGGTTCGGTGCGCTCCCGTGTGATTTCGGACACACTGTAGCAATGGCACCATGCACCACAGGGCGAACAACGCGATCCCGGCAGGCGGTAGTGGGCGCGCGGGCTCACCAGTCTCGGCCACGGAACCGTCGGCGCGCACCACCACACCGACGCCCAGCTCGCGCAGGCGTTCCTGGTCGTCCAAGGCAGCCTGCGCCGCCGTCCACCGCAGCGACGGCGGGTCCACCGCCACCCCGTCCACCGTCAGCGCGCCAGATTCGACGACGTTCATGGCTTTGGGGGTGGGGTCGACGACCGGATGGCCGTCGATAGGCACAAGCGCGGGGCGGGATTCGAAGAGGACGTCGCGGCCGCGGTGGTCGACAGCGGGGACCTCGATGGAGGTGGGGGTCAGCGCCGCGAGGGCGATCGGCGCGTCCGGGACCTGGAGCAGGGCGAACGCGGCGGCGGCGAGCGCGCGCCGGGGCTCGAGCGTGCCTGCGGCGGCGACGAAGGCGGGGATGGCGAGGACGAGCCACTTTTGGCCGTCGCGAAGCAGCCCGCCGCCGGGCAGATGTTGGATCAGCGGCGTGGTCAGGTCGGCCCAGGACGCCAACGCCACCGCGAACCCCAGCGCCGCCAGCAGCAGAAAACGGCGGGGCACCGACCGCCAAGCCAAAGCGAGCAGGGCGCACAGCGCCACCCCGAACAGCGCGAACCCGAGCTCGCGGGAGGCCGGCACCGCCTGCCCGTTCCAGATCCCGCCCAGGCCCAGCAGCGAGCCGAGGGTGCCGGCGTAGGCCTCTGCGCGGGGTGCGAACGCCGCGGCGGACGCGGCCGAGGACGTGCCGGGTGTGCTGGCAAACACACCCGCCACCACCCACGGCAGGCAGGTGCACACGCTGACCGCAACTCCGCGCCACCCGCGGGAAAAACACGCCGCCGCTAGCGCGCCGGTGGGGGTCAGCGACGCCAACCAGTGCGCCAGGCCCGACGCCGGCACACACCCCAACGCCACCAACGGCAGCAGCCACGCCGCCGCGGCCAGCGACCACTGCCCTTGCAGCAGCCGCTCCACCACGAACGGGTTCCACACCGCCACCGTCATCGCCGCCGCCTGCCCGAACGGGGTGCGCCCGAACCGGTGCCCGGCCCACGCGGCGCACCCGGCAGCGGCGACCATGAACACGCGCACGAACGCCACCGGCCACGGCAGGATCCCCAACAGCGCGTCCTGCGGCACATTGCGCGCGGCCAGATCACCCCAGCCGAGCGAGGCGCGGGTGAGCGCCATAGCATCGAACACCATCATGTCGCGCAGCGCGAACGCTTCGCCGGGCATAAGAAACGGCCAGGTCAGCGACAACACCAGTAGCGCGCCGTACGCGGGCGCCCACCAGCGGCTAACGGCGGCGCGCATACATCACCAGGCCCGCCACAAACGCCGCCGCGGCGACGACGCGGGTGACCACCGACATCACCTGCAGCCCCCGCAGCCACGCCACGTCGCGCCCCGCCGCCGACACCTGCGCCGCCTTGGTCTCCTCGGCCAGCACCCACTGGTCGGCGCCGCAGTCCCACACCTCGTCGACGATGCGGCCGGTGCGCCGCTCCGCATCCACGGTGCGCACGCAGCCGTCCGAAAGCGCCGCGGAGTACTTGTACGTGTCCAGCCCCCGCACCGAACCGGGGCCCAGGTAGTCCAACCCGACGTCGTCGCCGGAGGTGGAGTCGAACATCGGGTAGGTGCGCCGCTCCGGGCGGTAGGGCAAAAGCGGCCCCAGCCCGGCGCGCCCCTTCGCGGGAAAGGCGGTGGAGGGGTCGATGGGAAACGCGTCCACCTCTTCGCCGTCCAGCGTGACTACCGCGTCCAGGCTCTTCGGGGCCTTGGTGAGCTCGATGGTGCGGGTGCGGGGCGACGTGCCGTCGAAAAGCATGGTGTACTCGCCCGGATCCAGGGTGCGCTGCTGCGCAATCACGATGGGGGAGGCGAGGTTGAGCGCGCCGCACACGACGATGATGCCGAGGCAGGCGGCAAGTCGGCGTCGCAGGTTCACCCGTGTCACCCTACCGGGTGGCTAGACTTGCGCCATCGTGAACAGACCCGCCATTTTGCCCGAGCTCGACGGCCTGCGCGCCGTGGCCGCCTACGGCATCGTGGCCACGCACGTCGCCTTCCAGACCGCCACCGGCTCCGCGGTGCTGGAGCGCTTCGACTACTTCGTGGCCGTCTTCTTTGCGCTTTCGGCGTTCCTCCTGGCGCGCGGCGGTCTCCGTGAGGGCTACTACGGGCGGCGGGTGTCGCGCCTTGCACCCGCGTATCTTGTGTGCGTGGTTGTGGTGCTGCTCGCGCTGCCGCCGCTCGCAGGGGTGACGTGGGGCCAGGTCGCGGCGAATGTGCTGCTTGCGCAGATTTACGTGCCGCATTCGCTTATCGACGGGCTCACGCAGATGTGGTCGTTATGCGTCGAAGCCGCCTTCTACTTGGTCCTGCCGCTGTACCTGCGCCTCGGGTCGTGGGGGCGGCACGCGGCGCTGGCGGGGGCCGTGGTGCTGGGCCTGGCGTGGCCGTGGGCGGTGTCGGGTGTGACGGATCCGGCGGTGGTGAACATGCAGATCTGGCCGCCGTCGTACGTCCCCTGGTTCGCGGTGGGGCTTGTGCTGGCGGAGCTGGAGCGCGCCGGCGTGCGCTACACCGGCCCGCGCTGGCCGGTTGCGGCGCTGGCGCTGCCGGTGGCGTGGGTCGGCGGGGTGCTGGGCCCGCGAGGGCTGGCACACCCCTCGCCGGCCGAGTTCAACGTGCGGGTGCTGCTCGGCGCGGTGTTTGCAGCACTTATTGTTGCGCCGTTCGCGCTGGGGCAGCGGCAGCGCGGCACGGTGCTGTCGTCGAATGTCATGCGCACCCTGGGCCACTGGTCCTACTCGGTGTTCTTGTGGCATATGGCGGTGCTGTACTTCGTCTTCCCCGTGCTGGGGGTGCCGATGTTTTCGGGCCACTTTGTGCTGGTCTACCTGGCCACCGCGCTGGCGAGCACTGCCGTGGCGTACATCTCCTACGAGCTGGTGGAGGTGCCGGGTGCGCGGTTGGTCAGGCAGGCCACGGCGAACAGGCCGGCCACGACCAAGAAGGTGGAGGAACCGGCGTAGTTCGCCGCCGGCCACGCCGCGCGCGCGAGCACGAGCCCGCAGATGGTCATGGCGCCGGCCGCGATGCGGTGCATCGGTAACACGGTGAAGCGGCGCACCACCCACGCGAGGGCCACCGCCGCCAGGCCCTGGAAGGGGAACGCGGCGATCACGGCCACGGTCGGCGCCCAGTTCGCGCCTGCTTTCGGCACGTACGGGGTGCCGTCCTCGCGCCGCCACGGCAGCCACAAACACAGTGCGAGCACGAGCAGGCTGAACGCCCCGCCGAAGATCAGCGAGTAGCGGTAAGCGCCCTCGCCCGCGAAGCGCATCTCGAACTCGCCGTCGGCTCCCGGAGGGACGCGGAAGGCCTGGGCGCCGGCGTCGATACGCATTGGCTCCAGCTCGGTGCCGCCGAGGGTGGCGCGGAGACCGTCGTTGAACGCGCGCGTGGTCAGGATCAGCCGGTCGCCGGTGCGGTTGGGCATCGGTGCGCGGGAGAGCATGACCGTATCCGTGCGGGTGAACAGCTCGTGGGTGCCGGCTTCGAGGAAGACGCTGCCCACGCGGCGCTCGCCGTCGATGGTGGCGGGCGCGCTGAGCTGCCACGTGGCGTCCTCGGCGGTGGTGAAGCGGCGCTGGATAACCGTGTGCTCGGGGAAATGCCGCTGGAAGAAGTAGCGGTCCGCGGTGCCCTCCACCTCGACGATGCGGTGGATGCCCACGTCGAGTTCGCGGATGCCCACGGGTTCGGTCAGCTGCAGGATGGTGGCGTCGCCGCGGGTGAGCCTGCGCGGCTGGTCTTTGACCAGGGTGACGCTGCGGCAGTTGCTGTGCCCGTCGCACAGCTGGACGGTGGTGTCCGCGGTGGCGGCGATGGTGACGTGCTCCTGCTGGGTTTGGAACTCGATCCAGGCGTCGCGGTCGCCGGGCGCGGGCCACCAGGCGGTCTCGTTTACGCCGTCGAAGGCGGAGGTGAGCGACTTCGACGCGTCGGGACCGCCGAACGCGCCGGCATCCGCGGCCGAGGACGACGCGCGGGCGAAGCCGTCCGCCGCCACCGCCGCGCGGGAGCCGGCAGACGGGTAGTCCTTCACACGGTTGCGCACCGTGCCGTCCTCCCACTCGGCGGCGAGGTAGCCGGACTGGCCGTCGATGGTGCCGTAGTTGCGCACCGCAAGCGCCGGGGTGTCGGTGACCACATCGGCATCCCCGCCGGTCAGTCGCGCCGGGAAGTAGCCGAGCTCGCGCCACAGCAGCGGCAGCACCTCGCCGCCGCCGTCCACCGCGACCGGCTCGCGGTCCGTGTCCATCACGTCCGCGTGAGGGTCCAGCAGGAAGATGTCCACCTCGCCGAAGCTCGCATCCGGCTCGCCCATATTCGGCGTCGGCGGTTGGCGCTCAAGGTCGCGGCGCACCACCACCGCGCCCACACCAATGGAACGCAGCGCTTGCCTATCGACGAGCTCCGCCTGCCCCTCCAACCCCCGAATCGCCTCCGGATCCACCAGGGGCACCGCGTCGCGGAACGCGAAACGCGCCTGGGTCAGCGCCTGGATCGGCTCGTCACGCGTCCACCCCCACGTCTGCCGCGCAAACGACGCCGGCGGGACCACAAGCGTGCGGGTGCCGGCGGCGTGCTCGTCCAACCACTGGCCCGCGGCGACCCAGTCCTCGGACACCTCGTGCCAGGTGCCCTCCGGCAGCAGGCGCAGCGACCACGCTGGCGCCACCGCCATTGCGGCGGCAAGGGTGATGCCGACAGCCTTCGGTCGGTTCACGTTCGCGGCCAGGTGCCCGGCGCCGAGCGCGAGCGGCAGGTGGACCAGGGGGTCGAATTTGTGCAGGTTGCGGAAGGGGGCGAGAGCACCGTCGTAAAGCGAAGTGCTCATGTGCGCAGAGCCGAGCACCCAGAAGCCCACCGCGAACACCGCGAGCAACGGCCCGCGCCACGGCATGTCGCGGCGCGCCAGGCCCGCGAGACCGAACGCGGCGACGAGGCAGGTGGCTATGACGAAGGTCGGCTCCGCCACCAGCAGGTGGCCGGCGGCGCGCTCCGTGTCCACGAACGGGGTCCAGCTGGTGGTGCCGCGCAGGATCTCCACTGGGTTGAGCCACGCGGTGGTCACGCCGGCGGACTCGATGAAGTCCGTGAACGGCGGGGAATAGCGGCCCAGCACCAATAGCGGCCCGATCCACCACGCGGACACCGCCGCCGCCCCGACGGCGAACTTGCCGGCGGTTTTATAAGCACGCCGCGCGATGAGCAGCACGAACGCCGGCAGGCACGCGGCGATGGTGGCGGTGGCGTTGACCGCGCCCATGCACGCCACCGCCACCACCGCCGGCGCCACCTGTGGGTTGCGGCGCGTCAGCGGGATCAGCGTCCACGGCACCAGCGCCACCGGCCACGCCTCCGAGGAAATCGCGGTGAGGGTAGTCAGGATGCGCGGACTCAGCGCGTACACCGCCGCCGCGAGGACCTGCGGAAACGTGCCGCGGATACCGACCCGCCGCGCCAACGCGAGCGTGCCGGAGTACGCCAACCCCAGCAACAGCCACCACCACGCGCGCTGGATCAGCCAATCCGGCACATGCAGCAGATCCCCCGCCAGGAAGAACGGCCCCTGCGGAAACAAATACCCGTACGCCTGGTTTTGCACCTGGCCCAGCGGAAACTCGTCCGTGTAGGCGTGCGTCGCGCGGCGCAGAAACCGCGCCGGGGCGGCAACCAGGTCGAATTTCGTGTCCGCCGCAACCTGGCCCGGCGGCTGTGCAAGCACAACAACGAGCAGGACCAGCCAGCCTGCGAGGTGCGCGCGCATCCCCCGCACCAGCGCCTACTTCCTCGAGCCGTACTCCGGCCCGCCCAGCACCGCCTCATCCGCCGGCACCGCCGTACCCTGCGGCACCGCGGATTGCCCGGACACGGACGCGATGCCGAGTACCCCCACCACACCGAGCACCACGCCAACGACCGTGCTGGCCAAAACGGGCGCGGTGGCGCGCCGGGCAAGCGACGCCGGCAGGGCAAATACTCGGTGGGACATGTCGGAGAAGCCTACCAGCAGCGGGTACAGTGGCTGTGGTTTGAAACAGGGTTTGAAACAGGCGACAAGGGGAATGGTTTATGCGGGCTCGGACAGGTGCGGCGCTGCTCGCACTTGTTTGCCTATCGACGTTTAGCTTCGCCGGATGTGCCGAACAGTCTGAGGACAACGCTGCTGAGTCGGCGGTTTTGGAGACTGCGGTTGCGGGCCGGGAGGACGTCGACAAGCAAGAAGCCCCCGAGATGGTGCCGCCTACTTCGCCCCCGGCCGCGCCCGCACCCTTGTCGCCCGCGCAGCAGCGCGTGCCGGACGACCTGCGGCAAAAGGTTGCTTCGCTCATGGTGGTCGGCGTGGCCAACTACGACCAGGCGCGGTTCGCGCTGGACCAGGGTGTCGGCGGGCTGATCATCCCCAGCTGGGCTGACCCGGCGCTGCTGACCGAGGTGGGCCGCGACATCAACGCCCTGCGCGCCCAGTACCACCGGCCGTTCAGCGTCGCCATCGACTTCGAGGGCGGCCGCGTGCAGCGGCACACGCAGGTCCTCGGCGAATTTATGCCGCCGCGCGCGCTCGCCGGGCAGCCACCCGAGGTGATCCGCGGCACCGGCTACGACATCGGCCGATCCCTGCGCGCCCACGGCATCAACGTGGACTACGCACCGCTGCTGGACCTTGACGTCAACGGCCTGGACATCGTGGGCGACCGCGCATTCCACGGCAACCCCGATGAAGTCGTGCGCGTCGCCGGGCTGTTCTCGCAGGGGCTTATCGATGCCGGGGTGACCCCGACGTTCAAACACTTCCCCGGCCACGGGCGCGCCTCCGGGGACACGCACCACCACTTGGCCGTTACCCCGCCGCTGGACCAGATGCGCGAGCTGGACCTGCGCCCCTACGGCCCGCTGCTGGAACAGTTCCCCCGTGTGAGCGTGATGATGGGCCACATGATCGTCCCCGGCCTTGGCCCGGACGGCGTGCCCAGCTCCATGAACCCGGACACCTACCGGCTCCTGCGCACCGGCGACTACCCGGGCGGTGTGCCCTTCGAAGGCGTGGTGGTCACCGACGACCTGTCCGGCATGCGCGGCATTCTGGACTACGCCCCCACCCGCGACGCCGTGGCCAGGGCGATCGGCTCCGGCGCGGACCAGGCGCTGTGGTCCTCCGGCGCGGACCTGCCCGGCATCATCGACCACATCGTGTGGTGCGTGCACAACGGCTACATCCCTGAAGCCCGCGTGGACGAGGCCGCAACCAGGGCGCAGCAGCAGCTTATCGACGTGGGGTTGTAGGCGTCTCTCCGGCTATGAGAGATCAAAGATCTGCATTACTGTGGGGCCCGTGACTACGGTGAAGGCAACCTCGCACAGGAAGGGCCGCGCAGGCACCGCCAAGGGCGGGCCGGGCGTGATGGGCCGCGGTGCCAAAATCACGCTCAGTGTGCTCCTAGGCATCCTCGCCGTGGCGCTCGCGATCTATCTGGCGGATCTGGCTACCCACCGGGGCAACGTCCCCCGCGGCACCCAGGTCGGCGGCGTGGACATCGGTGCCATGGCGCCTGATGAGGCGCGCGAAAAGCTGCAGGCCGAACTCGGCGGTGTCACCGACGAAGCTGTTCCCGTCAAGGCGGGGGAGAAGAGTACTGAGTTCGTTCCCGCAAAGTCAGGCTTGGGCATCGATTTCGATGCCACGGTGGACGCCGCCGGCATCGAGACCGCTAACCCCGTCGAGCGCCTCCGCGGACTGTTTACCACCCGCGAGGTGGATGTTGTGCCGACCGTCGACGACAAAGCCCTGGGCGGCCAGCTCGACCGCATGACCGAAGAGCTGCACGTGGACCCCGTCGACGGCACTATCCGTGTGCAGGGCGGCAAGGCCGAAACCACCGACCCGAAGCTCGGCCAGGACGTGGACCGCACGACGCTTCGCGACGAGGTGACCACCGGCTGGCTCAACCCGGACGGAGTTGAGGTGGAGCCGAAAGAGGTGCAGCCCGCCATCAACGACGACGCCATGAAGGCCGCGCTCGGCGGTCCCGTGCGCGCCGCCCTCGACGGACCGATCACCGTCACCGGCAAGGACGGCGTCGCCGCCGCGGTGCCGCAGGACCGCATCGGCGAAATCGTGCAGTTCCCCGCGGTGGAGGGCCGCATTGCACCCGAGGTGAACCTGGATGCGGCGCGCACAATCCTGGGCGACCAGCTCGCGGAGACCGAGGTAGAGGGCAAGAACGCGCGCGTGTTGGCCGGAGGCGGCGTCGAACCGTCCGTCGACGGCTCCGTGGTGGACTGGGACGCCACCCTGGCCGGCTTTGAAAAGCGCTTGACCGGCGGGGCTTCCCGCGAATGGGACGCGGTGTACAAGGACGTGCCCGCGCAGTTCACCACCGAGCAGGCGCAGAACGCCACCTTCAACGACGTTGTCGGCTCGTTCACCACCAGTGGCTACTCGGGCGCGTCCGGCACCAACATTGCGCTGGTGGCCCAGACCGTCAACGGTGCGGTTGTGAACCCGGGCGAGACGTTCTCCCTGAACGGCTACACCGGCCCGCGCGGCCCCGCGCAGGGGTATGTGGAGTCCGGCATCATCCTCAACGGGCGCGCGGACACCGCGGTCGGTGGCGGCATCTCCCAGTTCGCCACCACTTTGTACAATGCCTCCTACTTTGCCGGCATGACGGATGTGGCGCACATGCCGCACTCCTACTACATCTCCCGTTACCCGGCCGGCCGCGAGGCAACCGTGTACGAGGGCGCGATCGACTTGCAGTTCCGCAACGACAGCCCGCACCCGGTGCGCATCGCCACCAGCGTCGGCGGCGGTGAGGTCACGGTGAGCCTGATGGGTGTCAAGACCGTGACCGTCGAGTCCGTCAACGGTGGCCGGTGGGCGCAGACGCAGCCCCAGCCGGTGAACGTCTCCGGCTCGAACTGTGCGCCGTCTTCGGGCGCGCCTGGTTTCACCACCTCCGACACCCGCATCATCTACGACCTCGCCGGAAACGAGCTCAGCCGGGAAACCCAGACCACGGTGTACGACCCGCAGCCGATCGTGCGCTGCGGTTAGCGGTTAGCAACTAGCCGCCACGCACCCCACACCCGCGCGGCACCGAATGCCGCGCGTCCAATGTTCACGCTGTGTTGCCGCCCCGGTCGGGGCCGGCCCTGGAACCATCGCCGAGATCGAATAACGGCGGGTCGGTGGTTGTCTGGTTCGGTGGGTCGTCGAAAGCGGGGTATTTCTTCCGCACCCGCCGGATAGTCCTCTGACCTGGCGATTCTTGGTACTGACGTGTCGTGGTTGGCGTCGGTGGCCCGCCGTCGGCGGGGTGGTGGGTGACGTCCCAGGTGGAGGGGTCTTTCTCGAAATGGCCCTTGCCGCCGGCGCCGTCCCTGTTGTCGTTGTTGCACATGTGGTGCTCGCGACACAGGAGGACCAGGTTTTCCAGGTCTGTGAACCCGCCGTGCAGGTACGACTGGATGTGGTGGGCTTCCAGTTGCACGCCTGGCTTGGTGCATCCGGTCCAGGCGCACACCTGCTGCATGGCCAAAAGCACCAGTTTCTGCTCCACGCTTGCCAACCGCGCACGCCCGAGGGACAGCGGCACCCCGGTGCACGAGTCCAGCTGGAGGGCAAACGAATCGCCCGCCAACCCGAGCCGGACTATATCCAAGGCAGTCAGGGACACGGAGGTGTTCGTGGCGAACTCGGTGTAGGCGTCCGCCCCCATGAGGTCTTCCAGCGTCAGCGTCATTACCACGGTGCCGATGCCTTTGCGCGCCACGGCGGAGGAGTTCGCGTGGTCGCCAACAATGTCCATGAGTTGGTCGAACCGCCGTTGCCCGCGAGTGCGCTTGTCCTCGGCGCCGGGCGGCAGGTTTGCCCCGGGTGCCTCGCCGGCGGCCAGCGCGGCCTCAAATGCGGCGCGGCTGGCTTTGTCGAAGTAGATCTGCCCCCAGGAGCCGCCGTCGCTGTCCTCTTCACCGAAGATCATGGTGCGTTTCT
Source organism: Corynebacterium faecium (assembly GCF_027257105.1). Taxonomy (NCBI): domain Bacteria; kingdom Bacillati; phylum Actinomycetota; class Actinomycetes; order Mycobacteriales; family Corynebacteriaceae; genus Corynebacterium; species Corynebacterium faecium. The sequence goes on along the minus strand of NZ_JAPYJX010000007.1, from coordinate 95,094 downwards.
TAAACGCGGCGAGTGGGTCCTTGCTGCCCTCGTAGTCTCGGCCCTTGCGGTTGGCGCGCTTGACCAGTGTGTTCACGTGCTTCCGTAGCTCTTCCGCGGACATGGTCTCCGCGGCCTCGAGCGCCTGCGCGTAGATTTCGTCGCGGCCCGGGTCCGAGTGCTCGTTGAGCTGCATCAGCGCCCGTTCGATGATGCGCTTCTTTTCCGCGTTGGCCTTCGCCGCGGCCTTCCGGGCGCGCTCTTTGGCCTTGCGCGCTTCCTCTTTGCGGCGTTCTTCTTCCTCGGCCTGCTTCTCGCGTTCCTCCTCGTCCATCATCGGATCCGAGGGCGGCGTCGGCACCTCGACCTCGCCGAACATCGTCTTCGCCTGGTTGAGCAGGCTAAAGGCGTCGGCCCGCGGGAGCCCGAGCTGCTTGGTCAGGTACTCCACCGGGTGGTTCGCGCCGACCAGCCGGCCAGCCCCGTCGCGCTCGCACAGGTGCGCAAACGCGATGTTCGCGTTGGATAGCAGCGGCAGCGCCGCGTGCAGCCGCTCCATCGCCTGGTGCGTGGACAGTAGGTGGAGGGATTCGGGCTGCATCATGAGCGCCTCGAGCGCCTTCAGGCTATCGACGAGCTGGTCCACGTGGTGGTCAATCACCGTGGTCATGGCCGGATCCCTCCCTTCAAAGTCACACCGTCAACGAATGAACAATGCACACGCTACGACACGCCTCCGACACGACCACCCAGAACGCGAACACATGTTCGAATAACCCTAAGCGGCCAGCAACTTTAGCTCGTCGATAAGCAATAGGTGCTCACTCAAAATGTGCAGGCGGCACATGGTCGCCCACCTCGCGCAGTAGCCCCCACGAGGTGAGCTCCGCATAGAGAGGATCACGAGGCATCAACGAATGGTGGGGCGCGTAGCCGTCGTACCACTGCCCGGAGTCGATGTTCGCCACGTCCGCACCCGGGACGGCCTCGAGCATCGACGTGGATGTCGGCGTAACCACCGTGTCCGCCGGCGAGTAGATGGAGGTGTACACGATCCCCGGCGCGGTGTCCGGGCCGCTCGCAAACTCGCGCAGCCAGGCGGAACCCGCGAGCTGCTGCGCCGCCCCCGGCGCGACCAGGGCGGTGAAGTGCGGGTGCTTCGAGGCGAACGCGCCCATCCGTCCTGCCATCCCGCGGAAGTCGGTGCCGTGGAAGTTGCCGCCCATCGCCACCACGCGCCGCACCTTCGCCGCGCCCCCGCGCGAGATGAACAGCTTGGTCATCAGCGCGCCCTGCGAGTGCGCCACAATATCCACCTGCTCCGCGCCGGTTTTCCGCAGCACGCGGTCCACGTGCTCTTCCACATCCCCCACGATCGAATTCAAGTCCCCGGTGCCGAAAAACCCGGGCGCGATCATGTCGCCGTAGTCGTAGCCCCAGACCCAAAACCCCTGCTCTTTCAGCCTTTGCGCGTTCGACTCAAACGCCGCGGTGCGCGAGTTGATCCCGTGCACGTACATCACCGGCGTGGGGTGTGTGGGCTGAAAATTCCGGTCGTTGAACGGCATCGGCGGGCGGTTTTGCAGCCCGCGCACCGCCCCGTACCCGGCCGCCAGTGTCATCATCGCGCTGCTGAGTTTCATCCTTTTGAGCATATTGCTTATCGACGTCCTCCGGTCCCCACTTGCGGTAGACCAAGCGGTCTGTTATTGTCTGTTCCTGGATCAAGAAGTCCGACGCACCCTGTATAAGGGGAAAGCCTCCCGGCTCGTCGGCTGGCAACCGCGCACATCGCGCACGGTGCCCCCGGGAGAAGATCCGCCGGCACGTGCAACCGCCGCGCCGGAAGTGCGATTCTCAAAGGAGATCAACCATGTCCTCCGACATGAACGACATGTCCAACCAGTCCCTCTTCGCCGACGACTGGGCGCCCGCCACCCTGGGCAACGTCAACATCAGCACGGTCACCTTCACTGTCGACGGCACCGATGACACTGTCACTGCGGAATTCCCGTCAGCTATGGATGCCTTCGACTTTGTCGGCCGCACCGGGCCAAAGTTCGAGTACTCCGCCATCGAAGGTGCAATCCGCGACCAAAACGGCACCGTAATCCCGCTGCCGGAGCCGCCCGCTGAGCGTATCCCGTGCGGACACGACCAGTGCGACCTGGTTGCTAACGGCCACAAGGGGCGCTGGATCCCGGTGCTGCGCGCCGCCAACGGGCCCAAAGAAGACTGGCTGCCCATCACCATCATCGAGCACGACGGCAACAAGCTGATCTTTTCCACCGAAGACGGCGTGTACACCTGCTACCACCACGATCCGGAGCGCCTGGCCAACGCCGTTTCCTACAACCGCGAGTGGCCCGTGTTGCGCGGCGAATTTAACGGCCGCAGCTACCCGGTGAGTGTGGTGTCCTCGAAGCCGATCGGGCCCTGCAGCCACGCATAATGCTTTTCGACGACCTCCCGGACCCCACCGCCTTCCTTACCGCGACCCGTAATTTCCAGAACGGCCGCTACTTCACCGTGAACGTGGGACAGCTCTTGCTCACGTTTCGGTTCCCGAATTCGAAGGAGGCGCTGCAGTGCATCCGCCGCCTCGGGTTCCTTTTCGAGTATTCGCCGGGGCGCAAAGCGTTTCGCAACTCCTCCGGCGAGCTGATTTCCGCGCCGCCGGTGTGGGTGGCGCGACGTTATGTCGACGCGGACGAGTGCGAGGTGGAGGGCAACGGCCACCATGTGCTCGGCGGCGAGATATGGGATGCCACCATGCACACCGACGAGGACTGGCAGCCCGTGGAGGTCGTGGAGCAGACCGGTTTGCGCACGGTCATTGCCACACCAATGGGCGTTGACGAGGTCTTCCACCACGACCCGTGGGCAATGCAGTTCGCCGTGAAGTACTGCGTGGGCTACAACGTAATGCAGTGCAATTTTCCGGAGGAAAGCGGCATCAAGGACCCGTTCATCTCCCTCGCACGCGCGGACATGCGCCCGTGTCCAAGGCAGGTGTACGGCCCCGAGGTGCCGTGGAAGATCCGCTACTTCTTGTAGCCCGCACCCCGAAAAAGAAAAGAGAGCCGGCGACGAGAATCGAACTCGCACTCTCAGCTTGGGAAGCTGATGTTCTACCACTAAACTACGCCGGCAGCTCTGCCAACTTTAGCACCACGGATTCGCGGCCCAAAACAGGGAAGTACACTCAGTGCCGTGTTGCTTTCAAATCACGACATCCGCGATGCCATTGACTCCGGCCACCTCGGCATCGAGCCGTTCGATGCCGAGCTCATCCAGCCGAGTTCGATCGATGTGCGCATTGACAAGTTCTTCCGCGTTTTCAACAACTCGAAGTACACGCACATCGACCCGAAGCAGGAGATGCCCGATCTGACCACGCTCGTCGAGGTGCCGGTCGGCGACGCGTTTGTCCTGCACCCCGGCGAGTTCGTGCTCGCCTCCACCCTCGAGTGCTTCACCCTCCCCGCGGATCTGGCCGGCCGCCTCGAGGGCAAGTCCTCACTGGGCCGCCTGGGCCTGCTCACGCACTCCACCGCGGGCTTCATCGACCCGGGCTTTTCCGGCCACATCACGCTCGAGCTGTCCAACGTGGCTAACCTGCCCATCGTCCTGTGGCCGGGCATGAAGGTCGGCCAGCTCGCGCTGTTCAACATGACTTCGCCCGCGGACACCCCGTACGGCACCGGCAAGCTCGGCTCGAAGTACCAGGGCCAGCGCGGCCCCACCCCGTCGAAGGCCTACCTGAACTTCCAGTAGGGGCTTTTGCCTATCGACGAGACTTCGGCGCTAGCGCTTCAACTGCGGGAAGAAGGGCAAGGCCAGGCTGACCGCGGATAGTGCGGCGCTGATAACTGACACAATGATCGCGATAATGGCAAGCGTATTGTCTTGTTTTGCGGGCTCAGGCTTTAGCACGGTCGTTGTGGGGGTTGGCGCAGTGTAAGCCGCGCACTCCTTGAGTGCCTTCATCTCGGCTTCTGCCATCTGGATTTCAAAGTCCGAGAAGTATTCCTTGAACGGAGTGTGTTTCTGCTCCCAGTTGCTCCAGACGCCTTCTTGTTCCTGCTCTTTTCGGAATTCCTCGAAGTAGGGGATCATGTGTTCTGCTTCCAGGGGAGACCAGAACTCGTTGTGGTAGGTCCGGCCGTAGACTTTTTCGAAGACGCTCTCCACTTTGTGGGTGTCGATAAAGCACGTGTCACCCTTGATTACGAGTTTGATATCGGAGGGCTTGTACTTCACATCAGTTGCCTTCACAGGTTTCCGTGACGGTCCAACAATCGTATCGGTGAAATTGGGGGATGGGTTGCTAGTTGGGGTAGCCACGAATTCCGCTGTAGGAGTGGCCTCTGTGACCGTCGCGGCGCTTTCTTGCCCGTGGGCTGGGGCGATTAGTTGGGTAAAACTGAGTGCGGTTACCAGAACCGCAGAAGCTAGCTTCCTCATTGAGACTCCTTGAACCTGTTGTGGGGACGTGGCTAAGTTACCGCTGCTCTACTTGCCACTGTGGTATTGACTGGTAATTCGGTGAAAATAAGCTGTGTGCTCGTCTGCCTGCTGCTCACCCTGCCGACCTTGTCGCTCCACGGCATAATGGCCTCTTATGCGGATGACTGTGATTGGCACTGGTTACCTCGGGGCTACGCATGCGGCGTGCATGGCTGAACTCGGCCACGAGGTGCTGGGCGTAGACGTTGACGAAACCAAGATCGAGGCGCTGAAGAACTCCAAGGTGCCCTTTTACGAGCCGGGCCTTCCCGAGGTGCTCGAGCGCAACATCGAGGCAGGGCGCCTGAGCTTTACGACGAGCTACGCCGAGGCCGCCGCCTTCGGCAATGTGCACTTCATCGGGGTGGGCACCCCGCAGCAGCGCGGCTCCTACGCGGCGGATACCCGCTACGTCGAGGCCGTCATCGACGATCTGGTGCCCCAGCTCGAGGGCGAGCACCTGATCCTGGGCAAGTCCACCGTCCCGGTCGGCACCGCCGCTGCCCTGCAGCAGCGCGCCGACAAACTCGCCGCCGAGCACGGCAACAAAGCCCAAGTTGAAATCGCCTGGAACCCGGAGTTTCTCCGCGAAGGCTACGCGGTGAAGGACACCATCGAGCCGGACCGGATCGTGTTGGGCCACCGCGCCGAAAATTCCCGCGCGGAGGAGATCGCCCGCGAGGTCTACGCCACCCCGCTGGAAAACGACACCCCGTTTATCGTGACGGATCTGCAGACCGCGGAGCTGGTGAAAGTCTCCGCCAACGCGTTTTTGGCCACGAAGATCTCGTTTATCAACGCCGTGTCCGAGGTCTGCGAGAACGTCGGCGCGGACGTGACCCAGCTGGCGGACGCCATCGGCTACGACGACCGCATCGGCCGCAAATTCCTCGGCGCAGGTCTCGGCTTCGGCGGCGGGTGCCTGCCCAAGGACATCCGCGCCTTCATGGCCCGCGCCGGCGAGGTCGGCGCCGACCAGGCACTGACCTTCCTGCGTGAGGTGGATGCGATCAACATGCGTCGCCGCCAGCGCGTGATCGACCTGGCCCGCGAGGAGCTCGGCAGTGTGATCGGCCGCAACATCACCGTGCTCGGTGCGGCGTTCAAGCCGAACTCGGACGACGTGCGCGACTCGCCCGCACTCGCCGTGGCTGGCCAGCTCTCGCTCGCCGGCGCGAGCGTGCGTGTCTACGACCCGCAGGGCATGGACAACGCCCGCAAGGTCTTCCCCACCCTCGACTACGCCACCAGCCTCGAGGATGCACTGCGCGGCGCCGAGCTGGTCATCCTCGCCACCGAATGGCAGGAGTTCAAGGAGATGGATCCACAGTGGGCGGCGGAGCTCGTCGACAAGCAACTGCTCATCGACGGAAGAAACGTCCTCAACGTCACCGACTGGCAAAACGCCGGCTGGAAGATTCGCGCCCTGGGTCGGAGCCTCTAGTTTCGTAGTACCTAATTCGGGCATACCTGCAGGGTGTGCCCGTCTTAGTATTTCTGGCTGAGTGGGGCATGATAGTCCGCATGTCCAAGGAGAAGTCAGGAAAGTTTGCCAAGGGCGCCCTGGGCGCTGCCGCCGCGGCGCTGGGTGGCGTCGCCATCCACGACCTCACACAAACCAAGTACCCGATCCTGCGCAACTACCCCGTTTTGGGGCACATGCGCTACCTGCTCACGGACATCGGTCCGGAGCTGCGCCAGTACTTCATCGAGCGCGACTGGGACGGCCGCCCCTTCAACCGCGACCAGCGCAACGCCATCTACGAGCGCGCGAAGGGCAAGCAGAGCGAGACGTCGTTCGGCACCGTCCAGGACGTCTACGACACCAACCACGAGCACCTCGTGCACTCCATCGCCCCGGTGGAGGAGCCTGCCGAGCCGCCCCGCGCGCTCGTGGGCGGCAAGGACTGCACCAAGCCGTACTCCATCTCCATGCTCAACGTGTCCTCTATGAGCTTCGGCTCGCTGTCCAAGAACGCCGTGCGCTCCCTGAACAAGGGTGCGGCCATGGGTGGGTTCGCCCACAACACCGGCGAGGGCGGCATCTCCCCGTACCACCAGGAAAATGGCGGCGACCTGGTCTGGCAGATGGGTACCGGCTACTTCGGCGCCCGCACCGAGGACGGCGACTTCGACCCGGCAAAGTTCCGCGACAAAGCGCAGGACGACCAGGTCAAGATGGTGGAGCTGAAGCTCAGCCAGGGTGCCAAGCCCGGCATCGGCGGCGTGCTGCCGGCGGACAAGATCACCAAGGAAGTCTCCGAGATCCGCGGCGTGCCCATGGGCGTGGACTGCATCAGCCCGGCGGCGCACCGCGTGTTTAGCACTCCGGTGGAGCTCATCGAGTTCATTGCCAAGATGCGCGAGCTTTCCGGTGGCAAGCCGGCGGGGTTCAAGATGTGCGTCAGCAGCCGCCGGGAAGTGCTCGCCATTTGCAAAGCTATCCGCGCTGTCGGCACCGCGCCCGACTTCATCGTGGTGGACGGCTCCGAAGGCGGCACCGGTGCCGCGCCCATCGACTTCGAGGACCACATGGGCATGCCGCTGACCCACGGCCTGATGCTGATGCACAACGCGCTCGTGGGCACTGGGCTCCGCGACCAGATCAAGATCGGCGCCTCCGGCAAAGTCGCGGGCGGCTCCGACATCGTCATGCGCATGATCCAGGGCGCGGACTACACCAACTCCGCCCGCGCCATGATGATGGCCACCGGCTGCATCCAGGCGCAGCGCTGCCACACCGGCGAGTGCCCCTCTGGCGTGGCCACCCAGGACCCGCGCCGCAACCGCGCCATCGTGGTGGAGGACAAGTCCAAGGCGGTCTACAACTTCCAGAAGACCACCGTCAACACCGCCGTGCGCCTCATGGCGTCCATGGGTGTCTCCGACCCGTCCGAGCTCACCCCGCACATGCTGCGCCGCAGCGTCTCGCCGACCGAGTCGCGCTCCTACGCCTCCATCTACGAGTGGCTGCGCCCGGGGCAACTGCTTGAAGACGCCCCTTCGATCTGGGCCCCCGACTGGAAAGCCGCCTCCCCGGACACCTTCCGCCCGGTGGCGTAGCTTCCGTCTCGCGGGCCTGGGGTGGGCTGGCTGGCCAGCTCCCAGGGCCCAGCTCCAACCAGGTTCAACCGGCCCCACTCAGCCCCAACTCGCGGATCTGCTAGTTCGCCATTTAAGAGTTCACAGCGCAACTAGCAGATCAGCCTGATATCGACACCGCGTTTCAATATCACCTGGGGAAACGTAAAGTTGGACGTTTGATCTGCTAGTTTGCTCGGTAGAGAGCCACCGCCGAACTAGCAGATCAGCGTCTTGTCAGGTCACTTACTGGACGCAAAGTGCTTGACCCGCACACTGGCTCAGCGTAGTTTCTAACAAGATTGCGTCCCCGAGGGAAGGAGTAGGCAGTGCTCACGTTCCGTGTTTCCGCATAACACGAACCAGAAAGACGTATGAGCATGCCTATTTCCCTGAACAACATTTCTCTCGAGTGGCCCAATGGAACCACGTGCTTTGAAGGCCTGAACGCCGTATTTGATAGTCGGCTTACCGGGTTAATCGGCGACAATGGATCCGGTAAATCCTCTCTGATCAAGATCATCCTCGGTCAGCTCGAACCGACGAGTGGATCGGTGGAACGCCCCACGAATATCGCGTACTTACCGCAGGACCTCACGCTGCGGGCGGACGACACCGTGGCTGATGTTTTCGGCGCTACTGAGACTCTCAACGCAATTGCATCCGTCGAGGCCGGAGAGTTCGACCCCCAGCTTTTCGAAACTATCGGTGACCGTTGGGATATCGCCGCAGAGATCACCGCCACCCTGTCCGCGCACGGCCTCGACCTGCCTTTGGGTAGAACCCTGAATACGCTTTCCGGCGGTGAAACAGTCCGGGTAGCGTTGGCCGCTTTGTTCTCCGGCAACCCCGATTTCGTCGTCTTGGATGAGCCAACCAACAACCTCGACCACCACGCGAAAGAGCAGCTCATACGGGAGCTGGAGGCGGCGTCGGTACCTGTGCTCGTCGCTAGTCATGACCGCGACTTGCTGCAGAGCGCCACCGAAATTGCCGAGCTGCATGACGGCCAGCTGCGTTTGTTCCCCGGGAACTTTTCCGCCTACAAGGAGACGCTCGCGCAAGAGCAGGAATCAGCGATACGCGGGGTTAGGGACGCAAAAGCGAATCACCGCAAGCAGGTCAAGGAGCGGGAAGCGATGCAGACACGTATCGATCGCGATGCGCGCCGTGGAAAGAAGTTCGCCGCTTCGAAGCGCAAGCCCGGCATGGCGATGGGCTTGGACAAGGACAGGTCTGAAAAGACTGCGGCGAGACGGGGGTCGGCCCACGCAGGAGCGGTGGAGGGCGCGCTCGCCGCGTACAACAAAGCCCAGGAAAAGGTCCGTAATGATCAAGTTGTCTTTATCGATTTGCCCGGCACTGAGCTTCCAAATGGTACGCGGGTCCTGGACATTCCTGGACTGACAGTTGTAGGGCCCGAGCGGGTGCGCATCACCGGTCCTAACGGAAGCGGCAAGACCACGCTGCTCAACTCCATCGTGAGTGGGCAGGCAGGCTACGTCATCGACGACGTGGGCTACCTTCGCCAGCGCATAACGCTAAAACCGGAGCTGACGGTGCTGGAGCTGGTGACACAAACCAACCTCGAAGCAGAGCCGCAGTACATTCGCGACCAGCTTGCGCAGCTGCTATTCCAGAACGACACCGTGTACGCCCCCGTTGGCACGCTGTCCGGCGGGGAGCGATTCCGCGTCGAGATTGCCCGGATTCTTCTCGCTCACCCGGCTCCGAAGCTATTGCTTCTCGACGAGCCCACCAACAATATCGACATTTCCACAGTGGACTGGCTCGTCTCCGCACTGGACAGCTACGCCGGCTCGATCGTCCTGGTCAGCCATGACGAGGACTTCTGTGCGCGAATAGGGCTCACCCGCGAAGTCGCCATCGAGACCCTGCAGTGCAGTTGACTGTTATGGGCGTACGAACCTTCGAACCTTGGCTGCAGTGAAAGGGTCCGTAGCTTTTTCAAGTTGGTTGAGTACTGTCTCCTCATCTTTCGAAGCGGAGAGTTCGACGCAGAGAGAGTGTGCTTCACGAAATTCGCTTGGGAAGTCCGTCAGAAGACGGGTGATCATCGCTGAGGGCTGAACGAGATCGATGCCTTGGCGGCCCATCCATTCAGCAGGAAAATCCCTCGTGTTGTCGGTGAGCAAAATGTCCGCTCCGGCGCAAAGCGCAGCTGCGAGTACGTGGCGGTCTTTCGGGTGGACATCCACGTTGCGGGGGACCACGTCTTCTGACACGGGGAGTTTGAGTTTTGCGTCTGGGAGAAACTCGTTCATGAGCTCTTCAAGACGGCGAGTGGAGAATTCATCGAGGCCGATGGAGGCACGGAGGTTACGTGACATCTCATCCAGAACTTCTTGGCTCCAGCGAATCTCCAGCGCACCTGTATGTGCGCTGTAGAGAAAGCAGTCTCTGAGGACACGAGAGAAGAGAATGTTGGCGTCGACGAAGGTGACCGGCACGCTTCGTCGCAGGATCCCGCTACTCGGTGAACCCGATTTCATTGGAGAAATCCGCAAGCCTTCGAGCTACACGCTGTCGACGCTCGAATTCTGAATCCGCACTCTCCAGCACACGCAGAATCGTTTCCGCTTGGCGATGGGAAAGAACAACCTTCGCCGATGATGATTGCGCTGCTTCGCGCATCGCCTGACGGAGGGTTCGCGCGTTATCGCGGAACGCCTCCCTCGGGACGGGCACAGATGTCATATGCGCAGGATACCTGGTCGAAGCCCCCCGCTGGAACCCCTAGTGCTGGTGGTAGTCCACTAGGAAGTTGCCGAGCCGCTCGATCGCGTTTTCCAGCTGGGACGCCCACGGCAGAGTGACTACGCGGAAGTGGTCCGGGGTGGGCGGCGAAGCTCGTCGAGAGGCAGGTGCTTATCGACGGACGACACGACCCGCGTGGCAAAACGCCGGCTGGCAGCTCCACGCGTTGGGGGGCGGAGCCTCTAGAAAATTACACTCTGAGCCTTTCGTCGTTCGAGAAATAGCCAATCGGAGTCAGATACCGTCTTGCTCGTTGTTACCGGGGGAACGAAAGTACCGCTTTTTGGACAAAATATTCCAAAGTTAGCGCTAGCCATGTTCATCCTGCAACAGCGCTCATACAATCCTCCCCGTACGATGTGTTTCTCGGCTTTTGAAAGGCTTCCCATGTATCGCTCAATGACCATCCGCAAGGCGGTTGTCGCTCCCGCGCTCGCCCTAGCCCTGACCGCTGCAGTCATGACTCCGGCGCTGGCGGGCACCGCCACTTCCGTTGCCTCCACCGTCAAAACCCGGGAGAACGACACCGCCGTATTCTCCACCGCGAATGACGGCCGCGACCTCCTCATCTCCCTCAAGCATGGCGCCACCTTCGCGCAACAGAACGATGACGTGGTGGTTAGGGACGCAGCCGGCAACCTCGTAGAGACCCTGCCCACGTCTGCGGTGAACAAAGAGGGCAACACGATCGGCTTCTACTACACATTGAAGAACGGCAATCAGTTGCAGGTCACACAGACTGCCGCCGACGGCTTTGTCACCTACGGGTGGTGGAGCGACTGGGGTAAGTGTGCCGTCGGCACAGGCGGCTCCGCCCTTGTGGCTGGGGCGGCCAGCGGGGGCTGGGGTGCGCTCGGTGGCGGTATGGTCGGCGCCGCCACCTTCTGCTAGGGGACGATCATGAAACTGCGTAACTCGAAGATGGCGATCGGTATCTCCACCCTTGCGGTATTTATCTCGGTGGCCCTTATCGTGGCGTTAGGTCGCGCCTACGTCATCCTCTTCCTTCTTTCGATGGCGCTTTTGGCCAGCTCGGTGAAGTCGGCTTTGGCTCAGGCCGAGGCGCGCTCCGGCCCTAGTCGCCGGTAGGCCGGAGACCAGCTGCGACAGCGAAGTCGCCGAAAAGCGAAAGTATGTCAGGGGAGCGCCAAGCACGCTGACGCTTGTCCACTCGGGCAGACACGGCAATGCCGTCAGCTACTAGGCGGTCCAACGCGTTGCGGGCGGTGAGGATGACGCGAGAGCCTTCCACCAAACTTGCGGCCTGAAGTTTGGTAGTTGTCTAGAACAGCGGAACCTAGTGCTGGTGGTAGTCCACCAGGAAGTTGCCCAGGCGCTCGATGGCGTTTTCCAACTGGGACGCCCACGGCAGGGTGACCACGCGGAAGTGGTCCGGGGTGGGGTAGTTGAAGCCGGTGCCCTGGACCATCAGGATCTTTTCGGATTTGAGCAGGTCCAGCATGAACTTCTCGTCATCGTGGATGTTGTGCATCTCCGCGTCGATCTTGGGGAAGCAGTACAGCGCGCCCTTCGGCTCCACCACGGAGATCCCCGGGATCTCGCGGAGCTTCCGCACTGCGACGTTGCGCTGCTTGTGCAGGCGCCCACCCTCGGCGGTGAGCTCGTAGATGGACTGCCGGCCGCCCAGCGCCACCTGGATGGCGTGCTGGCCAGGCACGTTCGCGCACAACCGGGTGCCCGACAGCAAATCAAGGCCTTCGATGAAGCCCTTGGCGCGGCGGCGCGGCCCCGTGATCACCATCCAGCCGGCGCGGTAGCCGCACACCCGGTAGGCCTTGGACAGGCCGTTGAAGGTGATGCACACGAGATCCGGGGCGATTTCTGCCATGGAGGTGTGCGAAGCTCCGTCGTAAAGCACGCGGTCGTAGATCTCGTCGGCGAGCACCATCAGCTCGTGCTCGCGGGCGATGTTGGCGATGCCTTCGAGCACCTCGCGCGAGTACACGGCGCCGGTGGGGTTGTTGGGGTTGATCACCACGATCGCCTTGGTGCGGTCGGTGACCTTGGAGCGGATGTCCTCGAGCGAGGGATTCCAGTCATCCTCCTCGTCGCACATGTAGTGCACAACCTTGCCGCCGGCGAGGGTGGACGCGGCGGTCCACAGCGGGTAGTCGGGGGCGGGGATGAGGATCTCGTCGCCGTCGTTGAGCAGCGCCTGAGTGGTCATGCTGATCAGCTCGGACACGCCGTTGCCCAGGTAGACGTCGTCGATGTCGAAGGGCGGGAAGCCGTCGATCATCTCGTAGCGCGTGACCACCGCGCGGCGCGCCGAGGTGATGCCCTTGGAGGTGGTGTAGCCCTGGGAAGTGGGCAGGTTGGCAATCATGTCGCGCATGATCACGTCCGGCGCCTCAAAGCCGAAGACGGCCGGGTTACCGGTGTTGAGCTTCAAAATGGTGTGGCCGTCGCGCTCCATCTTCTCCGCGGTGGCGGTCACCGGCCCGCGGATGTCGTAGAAGACGTTCTTCAGTTTGTCCGCTTGGTCGAAATGGCGGTGCTTTTGCAGTGGCTCACTCATGCCACACCACTGTAGGCCTCTTTAGTTCTTGCGGAAGCGGTTTATCGTGTTTTGCGCGACATCGAGCGCATCCGAGGTCAGCTGGTTGAACTGATCCTTGCGCTGCACCCGCATCATGGCCTGCTGGTGCGCCTTGGCGGATTCGATCTCCAGCTGGCGGCGCTTGATCTCCTGGCGGCGCTGCTGCTCCAGCTGCCGCAGGCTGGGGGTGTACCAGGAGTCGGGGCCGACCTTCATCACGTACAGCAGGATGAACAGGGTGGGGATGATCAGCAGGAAAACCGGGTGCAAAGCGGTCAGCCCGAGCGCGCCGACCGTGCCCAGCCAGAAGACGCCTGCGCGCATGCGCTTGCCGGAGCGGCGCGCCTGCATGATCTCGCGGCCGCTGTAAAACACATCGCCCGAGTGCACTTCTTGCCTCTCGACGGCACCTCCGGCCGGCTGCGGCGGCAGATCCCCCAAAATCGGATCGAGGTCGGAGTGGACCTGTGCCTCGGCGACTTGCCGGCAACGGTCGTCGAACTCGCCCATGTTGAGCCGGCCCTCGCCGAGTGCGCGGCCGAGGGTGTCCATGGCGTCCATGCGCTCCTGGTCGCCGATTCTGAAGTTGCCGTATGGGGTGCTCACGCCGGACATACTAACGCCCCGGACGGCTGTCGTGCACGTCCGGGGCGCGGGGAGGGGATTGGGGTTAGTCCTGCGTGCGAGGCAGCTTGCCGTCGTTCCAGCGGGAGTCGTCCTCGTGGTTTTCGGCTTCCTCAACGGTGTGCACGCCTTCGCCGAGGGGCTTGGTGTCCATGTTCTGGTTCGGGTTGTCTGCGCCAGCGGCGGCTTTGTCGTCAGTTGGAGTCTCGATGTTGGTGTACAGACCTTCGTTTTCTGCAGTCATGCGCCCGATGCTACCCGCGTTTAGTCCCCGCTGAACTGGGATTTGTGCAGGCGCCAGTATGCACCTTGCTTTGCGACGAGCTCCGCCTGCGAACCTTGCTCCACAATCTGCCCGTTTTCCATCACCACGATCACGTCCGCGTCCCGGATGGTGGACAGGCGGTGCGCGATGACAAAGGAGGTGCGGTTGGAACGCAGCGCGTGCATGGCCTGCTGCACCATGACCTCGGTGCGGGTGTCCACCGACGAGGTCGCCTCGTCCAGGATCAGCAGGGCCGGCTGCGACAGGAACGCGCGCGCGATGGTGATCAACTGGCGCTCGCCGGCGGAGACGGACCCGCCGTCCTGGTCGACTTCCGTGTCGTAGCCGTCCGGCAGCGAACGCACGAAGCGGTCCACGTAGGTGGCCTTCGCAGCCTCGATGACCTCTTCGTCGGTGGCGTCGAGCCGGCCGTAGCGGATGTTGTCCATGATGGTGCCTTTGAACAGCACCGCGTCTTGGAGCACCATGCCGATCTGGCCGCGCAGGTCCTCGCGGGAGTAATCCCGGATGTCCACCCCGTCGAGGGTGATCGCGCCCGAATCGACGTCGTAGAAGCGCATGATCAGGTTCACCAGCGTGGTCTTGCCGGCGCCGGTGGGGCCGACGATGGCGGCGGTCTGGCCGGGCTCCACCCGCAGGTTCAGGTCCTGAATCAAAGGCTCGTCGGTGTAGGAGAAGGACACGTCGCGGAACTCCACCAGGCCTTCGGCGCGGCCGTCCATGCTGGCCTGGGAGCTGTCTGCGGGTTCTACTTCAGCGTCGAGAAGCTCGAAGACGCGCTCCGCGGAAGCGACACCGGATTGGAGCATCTGCATCATGCCGGCGATCTCGCCGAGCGGCTGGTTGAACTGGCGGGAGTACTGGATAAACGCGGTGGCGTCGCCGAGCGTGAGCTTGCCCGAGGCGACCTTCACCCCGCCGAGCACCGCGATGGCCACATACGACAGGTACGAGATGAACTGCATGGTCGGGTGCATCGAGTTGGCCAAAAACTGCGCTTTTTGCGCCGCGCCCGCAAGCTCGTTGTTGCGCTCGCCGAAGGTGCGGCGCAGCTCGTCGGTGCGGCCGAAGATGACGGCCACGTCGTGGCCGGAGAAGGATTCCTCCACGTGCCCGTTGACATCACCCGTGGCCTTCCACTGGGTGGTGAACTGTTTCTGGCTGCGCGTGCCCACCAGGCCCATGACCAGGCCTGTCAGCGGGATGGCCAGCAGCGCCACCAGGGCCAGCTGCCAGGAGATGGCGAACATCATCACCAGGATGCCCACCACCGTCAAAATCGCGTTGAACAGCGAGGACAGGGACTGCTGCAGGGCCTGCTGCACGTTGTCCACGTCGTTGGTGGTGCGCGACATCACGTCGCCGCGCTGGCGGGTGTCAAAGTAGCGCAGCGGCAGATTGTTGATCTTCGCCTCCACCCGCTCGCGCAGGTCGAACACCGCGCGCATGGTCAGCCGGTTCAAAATCGCGCCCTGGGCCCACATCAGCAACGACGCCGCCGCGTACAGCGCCACCACCACCACGATGAGCTGGCCGAGGCGGTCGAAGTCGATGCCGGATCCGGGGGTCAGTTCCATCGCCGAGGCCATGTCCGCGAACCGGTCCTGGCCCGCGGCGCGCAGGCCCTCGATCGCCTGTTCCTTGGTGGTGCCCGGCGGCATGTGCTTGGACATCACGCCGGAGAAAATCACGTCCATGGCCCGGCCCATCACGCGCGGGGCGTACACCGACAGGAACACGGACACCGCGTTCATGACGAACACGGCCACCAGCGCAACCTTGTACGGTGCGAGCAGCCCCAGCAGGCGCTTCGCGGACGGCCAGAACTGCTTGGCCTTGCGCGGCGCCTTGCTGGAGTAGTCGTCGCCCGCCATCTTCTCTTCGTATTCGGCGAGCTGGTCGTCGGTCAGCTCGGACCCGTTCTGGTTGCTCATGCGTCCACCTCCGCCTGGCTCGCCGCGATCTCCCGGTACGTCTCGCTGGCTTGCAGCAGCTCGTCGTGCGTGCCGCGCGCGACGATGCGCCCGGCCTCCATCACCAAAATTTGGTCCGCGTGCTTGATCGAGGACACTTTCTGCGCCACCACAATCACCGTGCGGTCCTGCACGATCTCGCGCATCGCCGCATTCAGGTTCGCTTCGGTGGTCGCGTCCAGCGCGCTGAACGAGTCGTCGAAGATGTACACCTTCGGGTCCGCCACCAGCATGCGCGCGATGCACAGGCGCTGGCGCTGCCCGCCGGAGACGTTGGTGCCGCCCTGGGCAATCGGCATGTCCAGATCCTCCACGAACCCGGCTTGCGCGACGCGCAGCGCCGCCCACAGCTCATCATCCGTGGCATCCGGGTTGCCGATTCGCAGGTTCGACGCCACCGTGCCGGAAAACAGCCACGGTTTCTGCGGCACCATCGCGACGGCCCCCACCAGGTCTTGGCGCGGGATGTGGGTGACCGGATGGCCGTCGATAAGCACGCGCCCCGAAGTCGGCGAGTACAGCCTGGGCAAGAGCCCCGCGAGCGTGGTCTTGCCGCTGCCCGTCGAGCCGATGATCGCCGTCGTCGTCCCCGGCGCCGCCTCAAACGAGATGTGCTCCAGCACCGGCTTCTCCGCGCCCGGGTAGGTGTAGGAGACATCCTCGAAGCGCACGGAGCCTTCGCCTATCGACGCCTCTCCGGTCGCCGACGCCTTCACCTCATGCCCGAGCACCTCCTCGATGCGGTCGGCGCAGACAATTGCGCGCGGCAGCATCATCAGCATGAACACGCCCATCATCACCGCCATGAGGATCTGCATCAGGTACTGCATGAACGCGGTGAGTGAGCCGACCTCCACCAGGCCCTCGTCCACGCGGTGGCCGCCGAACCACAGCACCGCGGCCGTGGCCAGGTTCAAAATCAGCATGATCACCGGGAACATGGTCACGAACACCCGGCCGATGTTCAGGCTCAGCCTGGTGATGTCGTGGTTCGCCTCCGTGAACCGCTCGGCCTCGTGGTCCTCACGGCCGAACGCGCGCACCACGCGGATACCCGCGATCTGCTCGCGCAACAGGCCGTTGATCGCGTCCAGCTTCTTCTGCATGCGCTTGAACAGCGGCATCAGAACCGCGGCGGTGATCCCCACCACGACCGCGAGAATGAGCACCGCGGTGACTACCAGCCACGACATGCCCGCGTCTTGGCGCAGAGCCATGATGATGCCGCCGATAGCCATGATGGGTGCCGCGACCATGAAGTTCATGAACAGCAGGAACGTCATCTGCACCTGCTGGACATCGTTCGTGCCGCGCGTGACCAGTGTGGCGGCGCCGAAATGAGCCATCTCCTCGCTGTCGAAATCGGACACCCGGTCGTACACGGCGGCCCTGATGTCCCGGCCGGTGTTCATGGCCACCTGGGAGGCGAACCACACCGCCGCGATCGCCGCCGCGATCTGCACCAGTGCCACCACCAACATCGTGCGGCCGGTGTGCCAGATGTACGGCACGTCCGCTTGGGCGACGCCGTTGTTGATGATGTCCGCGTTCAGGTCCGGCAAGTACAGCGTGGCCAGGGTGGTGATCAGCTGTAACACGATGACCAGCGCGATCTTGCCGGCGTAGGGTTTGCCGAAGCGCGCGGTAAGACGGATGAGATCCACGTATGCCCCTTCTTCTCGTTGCCCGGGGCAATCCTAGACTTCTGTCGCATCGCACACGGCTCGAGCGTGGGCACGGTGCCGTCCGGGCGCGTCTGCCCGGGCGCCTAACCGTTGTAGTGCTCAGGGAGGCCGTTTTTGCCGTACGACAGGCGACGGTGCAGCCATTCGAACGGCCCCGGCCTGCCAGCCCTCTCAAGTGCCCACGCACCAGCTACCGTGGCCAGCCAGATAAGCACCGCCCAGCCAAGCTTTCCGGAGATTGCTGCGTCGCGGGTCGCCCACCAGAACGCGGGCTGGGTTGTCAGGATGAAGAGGATCGTTTGCGCAAGGTAGCCGCTCATGGAACGTTTCCCCAGCGCCACGAGCGGTTGGGCTAGGTGCGGGAGGGAGCCGGAGGCGTTGATACGCGATTGCAACGGCCGGCACGCGAGGGAGATGGCAGCGAGGATGCCGGGGCCGGTGAGCATGCCGACGAGCTCGTTGGTGGCATTGAGCCCTGTAGCCCACCTGGGTTCGAGCGCGCCGATTTCCGCGCAGCCCCACGGGATGCCGACGGCCGCGATAACTACGGCTGCAAGAATCGCCCACCCGCGGAGCATCCGGGAGTTGCCGTCGACGTCGCCGAAGATACCGCGGCGGCCCCAGACGAACCCGACCACGACAAGCGGGAAGAAGGCGAGCATCTCGATCACGCCCATTGCCGGGTACACCCAGAAGTTGGTCAGGCCCGCGGCTATGCGGTCGCTGAGGTCGACGATGCGCGCGGGGCTGCCGTCTATTGGTTCCGCTGTCGACGAAAACGCGGCGAATACGCCAGGTGCCCGAAGCACCGCGTTCAGGGCGAACGCAGCACCTGCGAGGGCGTAGAGGGCCTTGTCGCTCCACCCGATGAACAAGCACAGGATGAGTGCCGCGATGCCGTAGGCCGTCATGATGTCGTTGGTGAAAAACAGCGTCTTATGCACCAGACCGAACAGAAACAGGAACCCGTAGCGGCGCGCGAGCACCATGCGCCGGGCGCGCAGCGGGTAGCCGCGCCGCTCGAGGCTGACAAAGATCATGCCGACGCCAACACCGAGCAGGGTGGCAAACATGGGCAAACCGCGCACGTGCACGAAGAGCGTCTCGAAGAAGACGAGCAGCTTCTCCAACACGGTGCCGTCACCGTTGTAGCCGCCGAGGCCCGCCGCGTGGTCGGCGCCCTCGGCAGGGTCCCAGTCAGTGACCATGTTGGCCATCGCGATGCCGACGAGAGCGAACCCGCGGGCGAGGTCGGGGGCCACGAACCGCTGGCGGGCCGCAGTGCGCTCACCGGTGTGTGTTGTGGTCCCTGTCGCGGTCACTTCACTGCCCTCCGCTGCACGGCAGCGTACGCGGCGGCGGCAAGGACCGCGACCCAGACCGCAAGAGTGACCACGCCGGCCGTGCCGTTCCCGGCCGCGCCGCCCGGCAGGAGCTTCTCCAGGGCCGCGGCCCACGGCTGGTTGATCGCGCCGAGGGCAGTCTCCACAATGAGCGACTCTACGACCCAGACGAAGAAGGACGCGGTGCCCGAACCGAGCAGTACGGCTGTCAGGGCCGCGAGGAGCGGGTACGCGATCCACAGCTCGGCCTGGCCGCGCACCATATCTGCGCTGTCGGCGCCTTCCAGAGCGACGCTGTCGACAAACACGTGCGCGCCGCCGAGCCCGATCGCCGAGGCGGCAAATGCCGTCAGTATGCAGGCGAGAGCTGCGATTCCGACGCGACATGCGAGCTCCCAACCGCGGTGGTTCGACGCGAGGTAGGCGTAGCCGATCGTGCCGCGCGAGTGCGCGCTGCCGGCGGGGAAAGCGCCCGCGGCGAACGCCACAGGGAGCATCAAAGCGGCCGGGATGAGCAGCATTGCAGGGTCTGCGGTGCTTGTACCGTTGGGGCCGAGGAGCATCGCGACGGCCATGGGCCCGAGAATGAGGGCGGCCGCGACAAACGCGAGCAGGATGCGCGTCGCGGGGCGGGAAAAGACTTCCCGAAGCGTTGCTTTCAGTGTGTGCATGGAAAACCTCCTACGTCCTATTTCGTCGACTCCAGGAACACTTCTTCGAGGCTTCGGCGGGATTCCTGGAGGGAGTACACCGTCACCCCGGCGCGCTGGGCGGCCTCGCCGACGTCTCGGGCGGTGGCGTCGTCGACGACAACGGAGTCGCCGATGACCTGGCCGCCGACGGCCTCAGCCAGCCGCGCCGGGTCGCTGCAGGTCGCCTCAACCCGGTTGGAGCCCAGGAAGTCTTCGAGCGGGCCCTCGCCGGCGAGGCGGCCGCGGTTGATCACCACAAGGCGGTCCGCGGTGAGCTGCATCTCGCTCATCAGGTGCGAAGAGACGACTACCGCACGGCCCTCGGCGGCCATCTCGCGGATGCGCCCCCGCATCCAGGCGACGCCCTGCGGGTCGAGACCGTTGACCGGCTCGTCCAGGATGACGTTGGATGGGTCCGCGATCAGCGCGCTGGCCACGCCGAGGCGCTGGCGCATGCCGAGGGAGTAGTTTTTCACTTGCCGTTTTGCTGCTTCCGCGAGCCCGAACGCCTCAAGCGCCTCGTCGGCGCGGGATTCCGGCACGCCGGCGTAATCGGCGACCATCTTCAGGTGGCCGCGCCCAGTCATGTGCGGGGCGATCCATTCCGGGTTGAGCAGTGCCCCGACGGCGCGTGCGGGCTGGTCGAGGGATCGGAAAGTGGAGCCGTCGATAAGCGCCTCGCCCTCGTCTGGGGTTTCTAGCCCGACGATCATGCGCATGGTCGTGGACTTGCCGGAGCCGTTCGGGCCCAAGAAGCCTGTGACGTCGCCGTCCGGCGCGGTGAACGACAGCGCGTTGACGGCGGTGGAGCTTGAATACCGTTTGGTCAGGTTGTGAACTTCGATCATGGTTCCCACAATCGCGCGTGGCGCAGGCGAAATCGTCCGCCCGCGGGTGTAAATCGGCGCGTACACCCTGGGGTGTAGGCGGCTAGTGGCCCAGCAACTCGCCGGTGCCCACCAAGCCCGCGCGGAACGCGAAGAGGACGGCGTGGACGCGGTCGCGGGAGTCAGTCTTGAACAGAATGCGGTGCACGTGCGTCTTCACCGTCGCGGGGGAGAGTGTCTCGGCCTCGGCGATCTCCTCGTTTGAGTAGCCGAGCGCCACCAAGCGAAGGACCTCCACCTCGCGCGGGGTAAGGCGCTCGAGCATCGCCTCGTTGCGTGCCGCCTCCTGATGCTCCGGGGCCTGCGCCGCGCCGATGACGTGGCGGGTCACCTTCGGCGCGAGCACCGCGTCGCCGCCGTCGACGGCGCGGATCGCGCTGAGCAGCTCGTCGGGGTCGGCGTCCTTGAGCAGGAAGCCGGAGGCGCCGGCATCGAGCGCGTCGAGCACCAGCTCCTGGTCGTCGAAAGTGGTGAGCATGATGACCCGGGTGTCGGGGTGCTCCGCAAGCAGCGCACGGGTGGCTTCGATGCCACCGACGCTGGGCATACGGATGTCCATGAGCACCACGTCCGCGGCCTCTCGGCCCGGCACCTCATCGCCGTCGCCGGCCTGCCACGCCACCTCCATGTCGCCCTGCGAGCCAACCAGCATGGAAAACCCAGCGCGCACGAGCGGTTGGTCGTCCACAAGCGCAACCGTGATCATCGAGGTACCTCCGCCGTCAGCACAAACTTGCCACCGTCGCGCTCGAAGCGTACCCGCCCGCTGACCGCGGCCACCCGCTCCTCGATGCCCACCAGCCCGAAGCCCCCCGTCGAGCTTTTGCTTTTTGATGCCGCGTTTTCCGCCTCCACCACAATCGAGTGGGCACCCACCACAAACCGGATCACGCCGGCGGGGGAGGACGCGTGCCGCAGCATGTTGGTCACTGCCTCCTGGCAAACGCGATAGAGCGTGAACTGCGTGAGCGCGGGCAGGTCGGCGGGCAGGTCGTCGAGGCCCTCGACGGTCAGGTCGGTCCCGCGGCGGCGGGCGTCGTCGAAAAGCGCCTCGAAGTCGTGCCGGCTCGGCGCGGTGCCGGCGGGGCGCTCGGTCTCGTCGCTGCGCAGCACGCTGAGCAGCCCGCGTATCTGGCCGAGCGCCGTGCGCGACTCCCGGCTGATGGTCTCCAGCGCCTCCTCCGCTACCTCCGGGTTGGACTTGGCGGCGTAGCGGGCGCCGTCGGCAAGCGCGGTGATGCCCGCGAGCGTGTGCGCGACGATGTCGTGCATCTCCCGGGCGATCTGCGTGCGCTCGCGCACGTGCGCGAACTCCACCTGCTGCTCTAGCTCCGAGATGCGCTCGCGGCGCTGGCGCGCCTGGGTGCCCAGCAGGTAGAAGAAGCCCAGCGCCAGCCAGCACAGCACGGTCGCGCCGACCCCGGCCTCCACCGCCTCGGTGGTGGTCATGCCGCTGGGCCACTCGGCGTCGAAGAACAGGTGGTGGGCGTAGAGGCCGGCGGTGGAGACCCCCAGCACCCACGCCACGAGCCAGGGCCGCTGCCTGCGCGGGGCGGACAGGCCCAGCAGGTAGGAGGCGAACGCCAGCGGCGGGGCCCAGTAGAGGAAGACGCTGAGGCTCTGCAGCGCCAGGGCGAGGGTGGCGCACGCGGCGATGCCGGGGACCCACAGCGCGGCGCAGGAGGCGGTCGCGCCCGCCAGGATGGCGGCCCCGGCCAGCTTTGCCGCCGCGCCGACCGGCGACTGCACTGTCACCCAGTCGACGATGAAGAGCGCGCCGAGCAGGATCGAGGCCACCGCCGCGCCGGTGCGGGCGCGCCCGGTCAGCTGGCCGCTCACGCGTCCGCCCCGTGCTCCGCGAAGAACGTCGTCATGGAGTCGAGCAGGTGCTGGTTCCACACTCCGTGGGCGCTCAGCGCGGAGGCGTGGTCGGCGTGCGGGCGTACCTGCTCGGTGAGCTCGACGCCGCTCGCCGCCGCGGCGGCGTGGAAACCCTCGTAGCTGCCGGGCGGGACGAGGCGGTCGTCCGCGCTGCGCACGATCATCGTCGGCTGCGAGCGGTCCGTGACGTGGTTCGCCGAGGTCACCGCGTCGGCGCGCGCCGGGTATTCGCCCGGGGTGCCGCCCAGGTACTTTTCCACCGTCTCGCGCGCGCCGCGGCCGGCGTACGGGTCGTCGCCGCCCCACACGGCCCGGGCGTCGAGAGCGGGGGAGTCGGCATAGACGGCGCGGGGGACGGCGGCGCGGCCGCCGCAGTCGGAGGTAAGCGTGCCGGCGGCGGCATCGTAGGAGGCGTCGAGAAGCAACTGCCCTCCGGCGGACTCGCCGTAGGTGAAGAACCTCGCCGGGTCCCCACCGTAGTCGGCGGCGTGCGCGCCCACCCACGTAAATGCGCAGCCAACCTCGCCGGCGGCGACGTCCCAGGTGGGCTGCTCACGGCTAGACAACGTGTAATCCATCGACACCACAACGTAGCCGCGGTCAGCCATCTGCCGCATGTTGTAGGCCTGGGAACGCTTATTGAGCTGGTCCCAGCCGCCGCCGTGCGTGTAGAGGAGGACGGGGCGCGGGCCGCCCTCCCGCGGGAGGTAGACGTCCATGTCCAGCTCGTCGGTCCCGAAGAGGTCGAACGGGACGGTCGCGTCGGGCCCCTGGGCGGTCTTGTCCAACCCCGCCCAGCTCAGCGCGGCCCACGCGTCGGCATCGGTGCCAAGCGCGCGGGCGGCGTGCAGCTGGCCGCCGAAAAGCGCCGCGGCGGCCGCGGTGGCCACCACCCCGAGGGCCGCCGGCAGAAGGTTCGCCCGCGAGGCGCGGGCGAGTGCGGCAGACGCCGCCGCCACGCCCAGCGAAATGAGCAGGAGCGGGCCCGCGTACTGCGGGCTGACCAGCGATGCCGCGCCCCAGTACGCGACGTGCGGGGTGAACGGCGCGAGCGCCAGCCAGGCAGCCAGCGCCGCGATCATCGCGAGCGGGGCGGCGAGGATGCGTGCGGGCCACTGCATGCTGTTGTTGCACTTGCTACTACTGCGCGCGGGAGTGGCCCAGCATCTCGTCCCACTCCACGATCTTCTTGCGCTCGCGCGGGAAGGTGGCGTCGGCGGCGCCGAGTGCGCGCTCGGCCTCGTCGAGCTTGTACCAGCCTTCCCAGGTGGCGTAGTCCACGCCGCGCTCGCGCAGCAGGTCGAAGATGTCGTCGGCGCCGGTGTGGGTCGGCGTGGCGAGCTTGCCGGCGTCGGCGTCGGCGATGAGCATGTCGGTGGTTTCCTTGGCGTCGGACTTGGTGTTGCCGATCAGGCCAACGGGTCCGCGCTTGATCCAGCCGGTGACGTAGAGCTTGTCCTCCGGTGCGGCGCCTTCCTCGGCGGTGACCAGGACGTGGCCGCCGTCGTTGGGGATGACGTGGCGCTCGAGGTCGAAGGGCACGCCCTCGACTGGCTCGGAGCGGTAGCCCACGGCGTGGTAGACCTGCTGGACCGGCCAGTCGGTGAACTTGCCGGTGCCGCGGATGCCGCCGTTGCCGTCGAGCTCCTGGCGCTCGGTGCGGATGCCGGTCACGGCACCGGAGTCGTCGGTGAGCACCTCCACCGGCTCCTCGAAGAAGTGGATGTGGATCTTGTGCGGGGCGTCGTCCGGCTCGCGCATGGCGTACTGCTCCAGCACCTGGCAGTTCAGGTCGATGGACTTGTCGGAGCGGCGGACCTGCTCGGACAGCTCGTCGTAGTCGATGTCCTCGGGGTCCACGAGCACCTGAATGGTGTCGGACTCGTCGAGCTCGCGCAGCTCCTTCGGCGTGAACTTCGCCTGGGCGGGCCCGCGGCGGCCGAACATGTGCACGGTCTCGGCCTTGTTGTTCTTCAGGGACTCGTAGACGTTGTCCGGGATTTCGGTGACCGTGAGCTCGTCGCCGGTCTTGGCCAGGATGCGGGAGATATCGAGTGCCACGTTGCCCACGCCGACGACGGCGACTTCCTTGGCCTCGAGGTTCCAGTTGCGCTCGAAGCGCGGGTTGCCGTCGTAGAAGCCGACGAACTCGCCGGCGCCGATGGACTTGTCGCCGCCCGGGATGAGCAGCTCGCGGTCGCGCACGGCGCCGGTGGAGATGACCACGGCGTCGTAGTAGTCGCGCAGGTCGTCGATAGTGATGTCGCGGCCGACGGTGACGTTGGCGATCAGGCGCAGCTTGTCCTTGTCCAGCACGTTGTGCAGGGACTTCACAATGCCCTTGATTCGCGGGTGGTCGGGTGCCACGCCGTATCGGATCAGGCCGAAGGGGGCGGGCATCTGCTCGAAGAGGTCGACGTGGATGTCGTGCTCTTCGTTGCGGATTAGCAGGTCGGAGGCGTAAATGCCGGCTGGGCCGGCTCCAACTACGGCGACGCGCAGGCTCATAAGTTTGTTGTCCTTTCGCAAAAGGGTGTGTTGATGTTGGACACTATAGCGTATAGACCGAGTGGTCTTAAACCTGCAAATATTTTCATTCGCAACCCCCGGAAATCCTTTACATTCACGGCATTAACCGGCACTTTCGATAGTCCGGTTGTTTCAGACCGAGCAGTCCGGCACTATTGGCCAGCAACAGCTCCGGGCCGCCCGGATGCGTACAGAGTTGTCTAGTTAGGGAGAGCAGATGAGCGCACCTACTAAGCCCAGGACACGCGCCAAAAAGCCGGAGGGGCAGTGGCTTATCGACGGCTCCACGCCGCTGAACCACGACGAGGAGATCAAGCAGGAGTCCCCGGTCCTGGACGTCAAGCAGCGCGTGATCGACGTCTACTCCAAGGGCGGCTTCGACTCCATCGACCGCGAGGACTTGTACCCGCGCTTTAAGTGGCTCGGCCTGTACACCCAGCGCAAGCAGAACTTGGGCGGGGAGTTCACCGGCGAGGACAACAGCGTGCTCGAAGACAAGTACTTCATGATGCGCATCCGCTTCGACGGCGGCATCTGCTCCACCGCGCAGGCCCGCGCCGTCGGCGAGCTCTCCCGCGACTACGCGCGCTCCACCGTGGATCTGACGGACCGCCAGAACATCCAATTCCACTGGGTGCGCATCGAGGACGTCCCCGTGATCTGGGAGAAGCTCGAGGCAAACGGACTGAACACCTGGGACGCCTGCGGCGACGTGCCGCGCGTGATCCTGGGCTCCCCGGTCGCCGGCATCGCCAAGGACGAGATCATCGACGCAACGCCGGCGATCCGCAAGATCCAGAAGATCGTCACCGACGACGAGTTCCAGAACCTGCCGCGCAAATTCAAGACCGCGATTTCCGGCAACGCCCGCCAGGACGTCGTCCACGAGATCAACGACCTCGCCTTCATCGGCGTTGAGCACCCGGAGCTCGGCCCCGGCTTCGAGTGCTACGTCGGCGGCGGCCTGTCCACCAACCCGATGCTCGCGCAGTCCCTCGGCGCATTCGTCACCCTCGAGCAGGTGCCGGACGTGTGGGCGAACGTGGTGCGGATCTTCCGCGACTACGGCTACCGCCGCCTACGCAACCGCGCGCGCCTGAAGTTCCTGGTCAAGGAGTGGGGCGTGGCGAAGTTCCGCCAGATCCTCGAAGAGGACTACTTGGGCTACAAGCTTGCGGACGGCCCAAAGGCCCCCAACAACCTGGTCGACCGCGACCACATCGGCGTGCACGAGCAGAAGGACGGCAACGTCTACATCGGTGTGAAGCCGACGCTGGGGCACATGTCCGGCGAGCAGCTCATTGCCCTGGCCGACCTCGCCGAACGCTACGGCGTGACCGACCTGCGCTTCACCCCGTTCAAGGAGGTGCTGCTGCTCGGGGTCGCACCGGAGGACGTCGAGAAGCTGCAGGCTGATTTGGAAGAGATGGGCCTGTACTCCAAGCCCTCCGAATTCCGCCGCGGCCTGCTCAGCTGCACCGGCCTGGAGTACTGCAAGCTCGCGCACGTGACCACCAAGTCCCGCGCGATCGAGCTGGCGGATGAGCTGGAGGAGCGCTTCGGCGACCTGGATTCCCCGATCACGATTTCGCTGAACGGCTGCCCGAACGCGTGCGCGCGCCACCAAGTCTCCGACATCGGCCTGAAAGGCCAGATGGTGGCGAACGACAACGGCGAAAAGGTCGAGGGCTTCCAGGTGCACCTGGGCGGCACCATCGGCGAAGGCGCGAATTTCGGCCGCAAGCTGCGCGGCCACAAGGTGCTGTCCACCGAACTGACGGATTACGTCACGCGCGTGGTGCAGCATTACGTGGACAAGCGCGAGGACGGCGAAACATTCCGTCAGTGGGTCGCCCGCGCGGACGAGGACGACCTGCGATGAGCTTTCGCCGAGCCCCGAATCCGAACCGCAATTTCCCCTCGTTTTGCCCTTATTGTGGCGGCGAGGACCTCTGGCCCAACGAGGAGACGGATTTTGCCTGGAAATGCGGGGAATGCCTGCGAATTTTCGAGGTGAAATACCACGGCCAGGACGATCCGGACACCCCGCACGCGCCCGCGCCGTCGACGGAGGAGGCGCTGCAGGCCTCCCTGGCGCGGCACGGGCATACCGCAGTAGTGAAGGAAGAGAAGCGATGACCAACCTGCTCAACCAGCCGGGAGGAAACTTCCGCGACCCCGAGATCAGCCCGGAGGGGCCGAAGGAGACGGCGGCGTTGCCGGAGGACGTCGCGAAGCAAAACGCCCAGTTAGTCGAGGAGTGGGCACCCAAGCTTTACGACGCATCCGCCGCCGACATCTTGAGCTGGGCCCACGAGCACGCCCCTGGCAAGCTCGTGGTGACCCTGTCCATGGAAAACACCGTGCTGGCGGAGCTGGCCGAGCGCCACCTGCCCGACGCCGACTTCCTGTTCCTGGACACCGAGTACCACTTCCCGGAGACGTTGGAGGTGGCCGACGCCGTGGAGGCGCGCTACCCGACGCACACGCTGGTGCGCGCGAAAGCCCAGCTCACCCGCCCGGAGCAGGACGAGGTGTACGGCCCGAACCTGTACCTGCGCAACCCCGGCGCGTGCTGCCGGATGCGCAAGGTGGAGCCGCTGGCGGTGCACATGAGCCCGTACGCCGGATGGATCACCGGCCTGCGCCGCGCCGACGGCCCCACCCGCGCTGAGGCACCCGCGCTGAGCCTGGATGGAACCGGCCGGTTGAAGATCTCCCCGCTGGTGACCTGGTCGCTGGAGGACACTGAGGCCTTCGAGGAGGACAACGACCTGATCATCCACCCGCTGACCCGCCAGGGCTACCCCTCCATCGGCTGCGCCACCTGCACCATGCCGGTGGCCGAGGGGGAGGACCCGCGCGCCGGACGCTGGGCGTTCGCATCCAAGACCGAGTGCGGCCTGCACGAATAAAAGGAGTGTTAGAGAAGATGACGCAAGCAACGACAACTGAGCTGTCGCCGCACCTGAAGGACTTGGAAAACGAGTCCATCCACATCATCCGCGAGGTGGCCGGGCAGTTCGACAAGATCGGCCTGCTGTTTTCCGGCGGCAAGGACTCGTGCGTGGTGCTCGAGCTGGCGCGCCGGGCGTTCGCGCCGGCGGCCATGCCGATTGAGCTGCTGCACGTGGACACCGGACACAACTTCCCGGAAGTGATCCAGTTCCGGGACGAGCTCGTGGAGAAGCATGGCCTGCGCTTGCGCGTGGCCGAGGTGCAGGACTGGATTGACCGCGGCGACCTGCAGGAACGTCCCGACGGCACCCGCAACCCGCTGCAGACCGTGCCGCTGGTGGAGACCATCGCAGAGGTCGGCTACAACGCAGTGCTTGGCGGCGCGCGCCGCGACGAGGAACGCGCCCGCGCCAAGGAGCGCGTGTTCTCCGTGCGCGATTCCTTCGGCGGCTGGGACCCGCGCCGCCAGCGCCCCGAGCTGTGGGACCTGTACAACGGCGCGACGCTGCCGGGCGAGAACGTGCGCGTGTTCCCCATCTCCAACTGGACCGAGGCGGACGTGTGGGAGTACATCGGCGCGCGCGGGATTGCCCTGCCGTCGATCTACTTCGCGCACGACCGCGAGGTGTTCGGCCGCGACGGCATGTGGCTGACCCCGGGCGAGTGGGGCGGCCCGCGCGAGGGCGAGCAGCTTGAGACCCGCCGGGTGCGCTACCGCACCGTGGGCGACATGTCCTGCACGGGCGCGGTTGATTCGGACGCGTCCACGATCGACGAGGTGCTCGTCGAGATTGCCAACTCCACCCTGACCGAGCGCGGCGCGACGCGCGCCGACGACCGTCTGAGCGAATCCGCCATGGAAGACCGCAAGAAGGAAGGCTACTTCTGATGACTACGACTACCGCTCCAGCCGCCTCCGCCGCAGCCGCTTTGGCGGACCGCGAAACGCTGCGCCTGTGCACCGCCGGCTCCGTCGACGACGGCAAGTCCACCTTCGTCGGCCGCCTCCTGCACGACACGAAGTCCGTCCTCGCCGACCAGCTCGCCTCCGTGAAGCGCACCTCCGCGGACCGCGGCTTCGAGGGCCTCGACCTTTCCTTGCTTGTCGACGGGCTTCGCGCCGAACGCGAACAGGGCATCACCATCGACGTGGCCTACCGCTACTTCGCTACCGACAAGCGCACCTTCATCCTCGCCGACACACCGGGCCACGTGCAGTACACGCGCAACACCGTGACCGGCATGTCCACCTCCCAGGTGGTCGTGCTGCTGGTGGACGCCCGCAACGGCGTGGTGGAGCAGACCATCCGCCACCTCACCGTGGCCAAGCTTTTGGGCGTGCGCACCGTGATCCTGGCGGTGAACAAGATCGACCTGGTCGGCTACTCCGAGGAGACCTTCAACGAGATTAAGGTGGCATTCGACGCCAAGGCCGCCGAGCTGGGCATCGAGGACCCGCACGTGGTGCCGATCTCCGCGCTCAAGGGCGACAACGTCGCGGAGCACAGCGAAGCGACCCCCTGGTACACCGGCCCGACCGTGCTGGAGCTGCTGGAGACCATCCCGGTCAACCACGGCCGCGCTGATGACCTGGACTTCCGCTTCAACATCCAGTACGTGCTTCGCGAGCACGCCACCGATTACCGCGCCTACGCCGGCCGCGTCAACGCCGGTTCCGTCTCCGTCGGCGACGAAATCCTCGCCCCGCACGGCCGCACCACCACCGTGGCCGGCATCGACTCCACCGACGGCCCGGTGGAGACCGCCCACGCCGGCGACTCGGTCGCCCTGCGCTTGGCCGACGAGATCGACCTGACCCGCGGCGACCTTCTGGCCTCGCAATCTCGGCCGGAGGACGTGCGCGAGTTCGCTGCCACCGTGGTGGGGCTGACCGAGAAGGAGCTGCGCGCCGGGCAGGCCGTGAAGCTGCGCATCGGCACCGCGTTCGTGCGCGCCCGGGTGGCCAGCGTGGACCGCGTCCTCGACATTGACAGCGCCGCCGGCGACAACACCTCGCCCGAGGCTGTCGCACTCAACGAGATCGCGCACGTGACCATCCAGACCGCCGACGAGCTGCCGGTCGAGCCCTACGCCGCCCGCGGCGCGGTGGGCAACTTCCTGCTCGTGGACCAGTCTTCCGGCAACACGCTGGCCGCGGGTCTCGTCGGAAAGCGCCTGCGCTAGGAGCACCCGCCATGACCGCGCTGATCACCCTCTCCCACGGCTCGCGCCACCCGCGCGCCAAGGAGGGCATCCGCGCGCTCACCGAAGCGGCGGCCGAAACGCTCGGGGTGGAGTGGGCGGACGCGCACCTCGAGTTCGACCGCCCCACCCTCGCCGAAGCAGCCGCCGCGCTGGACAGCCCGCGCGCTGTCGTCGTGCCGCTGCTGTTCACCCGCGCGTTCCACGCGAAAGTGGACGTGCCGGCCCACCTGGCCGAGGCGCGGGCCCACTGCGACCTCACCCTCGCCGAGCCGCTGGGCACCGGCCCCGACATCGCCGAGGTCCTGCACAAGCGTTTGCTTATCGACGCCCCTTCGGCGCCCCACGCCGCCCTCTTCCCCGTCGGCACATCAGATACCGAACAGGCGGCGAACTACACCCGCCTGGCTGATGACCTGGCACGTTTGGCCGGGATCGAGGTGTCGGTGGTGCAGGCGACTGGGGGCGACCGGAGGTTCGTCGATAGGCAAACGCACGTGCTGCCGCTGTTTGTCACCCACGGAACTTTGCTGGACCGGATCCCGGAGTACCTGTCAGCCTCCGGGCCACTGACCACTGACCTTGCGGAGGTTGTTGCCAACCGATTCCGCGTCGCCGAAAAGGACGCCTGAAATGTACAAGATTGAGACGCTGCTGCTCATCGCCGTGGCCGGCCTGGCCGCCCAACTTGTCGACGGCGGCCTCGGCATGGGCTTCGGCGCCACCTCATCCACCATGCTCATCGCGCTGGCCGGGCTCACGCCCGCCGCCGCGTCCGCCGTCGTGCACACCGCCGAGCTGGGCACCACGCTGGCCTCCGGCGTGGCGCACACCCGCTTCGGCAACGTGGACTGGCGCACCGCGTTCGCCATCGGCATCCCCGGCGCGATCGGCGCTTTCCTCGGCGCGACCGTGCTGGTGCGGCTGTCCACCGAAGCGGCACGGCCGGTGATGTCGCTGATCCTCGCGCTGATCGGGCTGAACCTGATGCTGCGCTTCGCGCGCGGGCTGACGCAGCGCAAGCTGGCTGAAAAGCCGCACTCGCGCGGGTTCCTGGCCGGGCTGGGCCTGTTCGGCGGCTTCGTGGACGCCACCGGCGGCGGGGGCTGGGGGCCCGTGACCACCTCGACGCTGCTGACCGCGGGGCGCTCCGAGCCGCGCCGCATCGTCGGCACCGTCAACACCGCGGAGTTCCTGGTCACCCTGGCAGCCACCCTCGGGTTTGCGGTGGGCATGTGGAACGACCTGATGGCCAACCTCGCCGGAGTGCTCGCGCTGTTGGCAGGCGGAGTCATCGCCGCGCCGATCGGCGCGTGGGTGGTCACCCGCATGAACCCCATCGCCCTCGGCGGGGTGGTGGGCACCCTGATTGTGTTCTTGAACCTGCCGGTGGTGCTGAAGTTCCTCGGCGTGGACTCCGGACTGTGGGCCGTGCGCGTTGCCGTCCTGATCGTGGGCGCGGCGCTATCCGTGCGCGGCGTGCTCAAGGCGCGCGAGAATTCCAAGGCGGCGGGGGAGCGCGAGGGCGCGACAGTGGTCGACCCGGAGCCAGCGCGCCTACGATAAGCAACCATGTCTGACTTGCTTATCGTCGCAGCCATGAAGGAAGAAGCCGCGGACATCATGTCCGGAGGCGACCACGAGGTGCTCATCACCGGCATCGGCACCCTGCCCGCCGCAATCGCGCTGACCCGCCGCCTATCCGAAGGCCCTCTGCCGTCGCGCGTGATCAACGTCGGCACCGCCGGCGCCCTGGTGGACTTGGAGCCCGGCGTCTACGAGGTTTCCGACGCCGTCAAGCACGACTTCAAAGTCGGCGGCACCTCCGAGATCACCGACTTTGTCTACCCGCGCTGGTTCTCGTTCGACCCGCTGACGGAGCTGCCCAAGGCCAAGCTCGCCACCGGCGACGCCTTTGTGAACCGCTCCGACCTGCGCGACGAGCTCGCCCGCGAATGCCAGCTCGTGGACATGGAGGGCTACGCCCTGGCAGCGGTGTGCTCCACCTTCGGCGTGCCGCTGACCCTGCTCAAGCAGGTCTCCGACTCCGCCGATGAGTCCGCCTCCGAGGTGTGGGAGGCAGCCCTGGAACGCGCCCGCGTCGAGCTGGAGCAGGCGTTGCGCGACCACCTGCGGTAATCCAATCACTTCGACGGACTCACCTATTTTTCAATCGCTGGCGCCGGCTTCCGATGGGCCTTTCCAGACTCGACTCCGTTGAGAATGCGGATCGTCTAGTAGCCCACCCAACGCTGCTAGACGATCAGCCAAGTCGGGTGGTGTTTCCACAGGTGATGTTGAAAACGATTGCCGGTATTGGCCTAATCGTCTAGCGTTTCGCTGAGGTTGCTAGACGATTCGAACTTTCGACAGCACTGAACCGGAGAATCGGTCCGCGCTGAAGCCAACTCCCACATCAGGCAAAGAAAACGCCCGCCGGGGCAAACCCAGCGGGCGGAGGGAACAGGGCCCTACTTCGCGAACTCCTCCACGATCGTGGCGTTGAACGCCGGCAGGTCGTCCGGGGTGCGAGAGGAGATGAAGCCGGAGTCGACCACAACTTCCTCGTCGACCCAGTTGGCGCCGGCGTTGGCCAGGTCGGTCTTGACGTTGGCTACGGAGGTGAGCTTGACGCCCTTGAGCAGGTCGGCATCGGCAAGGATCCAGCCGCCGTGGCAGATCACACCGATCGGCTTGCCGGCATCCTTGAACGCCTTGACCAGGGCGACGGCGTCGGCGTCGGTGCGGATGGTGTCGGCGTTAATGGTGCCGCCGGGCAGGATAAGCGCGTCGAACTCGTCGACGGAGGCGTCGGCAGTCTTGGCGTCGACAGCTACCTTCGCGCCCTTCTTGCCCTCGATCTCACCGGTCTCGGTGGAGACGACCTTGGTGGTCGCACCGGCGGACTCTACGGCCTCCTTCGGGGAGGTCAGCTCCGAATCCTCAAAGCCGTTGGTGGCGATGATCGCGATGTTCTTGCCGTTGAGGTCGGCCATGGTTTTCGTCCTTTCGTCGATGAGTAAGTGCGGCGCCCACCGTACCTATTCTTCGTCGTTGATGGCGTGGGTGCGGCCCGGGACGTCGGGCTCTCCCTCGGTATCGCCAAGCGGCACGCGGGTGGAGCCGAGGCCTTCCTTGACGGGGACTTTGGTGTTGGACTTTTCGCGTTTTGCCATGCGCATCATGTGGTTGCGCACGGCGAGGAAGGATTCCTTGGAGTCCATCGTCTGCGTTTGTTGTGTGGCCATGGCTATCTCGTCTGCGGTGATTTCGCCGGAGCGCAGCGAGACCATCTCGGCCCAGTAGCGCAGCCACACCGCGGCTACGGCGGCGACCGGCACGGCGAGGAACGCGCCGACGATGCCGAACAGCGTGCCTCCCACCGCGACGGCGAGCAGGACCACGGCGGCGTGCAGGCCCATGGCCTGGGACTGCAGGATCGGGGAGAGGACGTTGCCCTCCAGCTGCTGCACGGCGATGATGAGGATGAGCACGAACACGGCGTTCATGAACCCGTTGGACACCAGCGCGATGATCACGGCCAGGGCGCCTGCGGAGATCGCACCGACGATGGGGATGAAGCCGGCGAAGAAGGTCACCACAGCCAGCACGGGCCACAGCGGCACGCCCAGGAAGAGCAGGCCCAAACCGATGAAGACGGCATCCACCAAAGAAACGATGGCCTGGGTGCGGATGAAGCCGGACAGGGTGTTCCAGGAGCGCATGCACACCTCGGTGAGGTGCCAGCCGGCGCGCACGCCGGTGTACTTGCGGACCCAGGGCAGGAAACGGTCGCCGTCTTTGAGGAAGAAGAACAGCAGCACGAGTGTCAACGCGAGCGTCGTGCCTACCGACGTAATCGCGCCGATGCCGGAGAACACCCCGGAGGCGATGTTTGACGCCTGGCCCTTCACAAACGCGGTGGCCTGGTCCACGGCCTGCTGGATGCGTTCCGGCTCGAGGAAGGTGAAGTTCTGTTCCTTCAGCCAGGCGATGATCTGGTTGATGCCCTGTTCCGCCTGGTGGCCGAGCTCGGTGCCCTGCGACTTCACGGTCGGCGCCATCGCGGCGATGATGCCCCCGAGAATGCCGAAGGTGCCGATCAGCGTGATGAACACGGCGAGGGCGGCGGGGATCTTGTGGTTTCGCATCCAGCGCACCGGAGGCCACAGCACGGTGGCAAGGATCAGGGCGAGCAGGATGGGAAGAAGGCCCATCCAGACCCATTTGAGCAGGTAAAGCAGGATCGCGGTGGCGGCGACGATGATAATGAAGCGCAGTGCCCAGGCGGCGGCGGTGCGGCCGTCGGCGGCGATGATGTCGCCGCGGTCCACGGGCTCCTTGGAGAGCTCCTGGGCCGCGTCTGCCGGAGTGGGCAGCATCCGGACATCGTCGACGGCGGTGTCGAGCGCGCCGACGTAGTCGTTGTTTTCATGTGTAGTCACGCGCTCATTGTGCCAGAGATGCTGGTTAATGCATATGTCGTGGGAGCCGGATGGGCGTCGCAAAGCAAAATGCTCTAGACCACACTCGGAGATAAGTGTAGCGTGGGCCACAACCTGACCTCGATGTAAGAAAGGCCTGGAAATGACCATCTACCCGAACCCCGGAACTGAAGGCTCGAACGTCAAGTACCGCGAGCGTTACGACAACTACATCGGCGGCGACTGGGTCGCCCCGGTGGACGGCGAGTACTTCGACAACATCACCCCCGTCACCGGCGAGGTGTTCTGCCAGGTGGCGCGCGGCAAGGAAGCTGACATCAACCTCGCGCTCGACGCCGCGCATAAGGCCACGCCCGCCTGGGGCAAAACCTCCCCGGCGGAGCGCGCGATGGTGCTGCTGAAGATCGCGGACCGCATGGAGGAGCACCTCGAGGAGCTCGCGGTGGCGGAGACCTGGGAAAACGGCAAGGCGGTGCGTGAGACGCTCGCCGCCGATATCCCGCTGGCCGTCGACCACTTCCGCTACTACGCGGGTGCGCTGCGCGCGCAGGAGGGCCGCCTGAGCCAGATCGACGAGGACACCGTCGCCTACCACTTCAACGAGCCGCTCGGCGTGGTCGGCCAGATCATCCCGTGGAACTTCCCGCTGCTCATGGCGGCCTGGAAGCTTGCCCCGGCACTGGCTGCGGGCAACGCGATCGTGCTCAAGCCGGCGGAGCAGACTCCGGCGTCGATCCTGTACCTGATGGATTTGGTCGGCGACCTGATCCCGGCGGGAGTGCTGAACATTGTCAACGGCATGGGCGACGAGGCGGGTGCTGCGCTGTCCGGCTCCGACCGTATTGCCAAGATCGCCTTCACCGGCTCGACCGAGGTGGGCAAGATCATCAACAAGGCCGCGGCGGACAAGATCATCCCGGTCACGCTCGAGCTCGGCGGCAAGTCCCCGGCGCTGTTCTTCGAGGACATCTTTGAAAAGGACGACGACTTTAAGAAGAAGGCCGTCGAAGGCTTCGCCATGTTCGCGCTGAACCAGGGCGAGGTGTGCACCTGCCCGTCGCGCGCGCTGGTGCACGAGTCCATCGCAGACGAGTTCCTGGAACTCGGCGTGCAGCGCGTCAAGCAGATCAAGACGGGCAACCCGCTGGACACCGACACCATGATGGGCGCGCAGGCCTCCACCGAGCAGATGAACAAGATCCAGTCCTACCTGGAGCTTGGGCCCCAGGAGGGCGCGGAGGTGCTCACCGGCGGCGGCGTGAACACAATCGACGGCCTGGAAAACGGCCTCTACATCGAGCCGACCGTCTTCAAGGGCACCAACGACATGCGCATCTTCCAGGAGGAGATCTTCGGCCCGGTGATGTCCGTGACCACCTTCAAGGACTTCGACGAGGCCATCTCCATCGCCAACGACACCATCTACGGCCTGGGCGCGGGCGTGTGGGCGCGCTCCGGCACCACGGCGTACAAGGCCGGCCGCGCCATTCAGGCTGGTCGCGTGTGGGTGAACCAGTACCACACCTACCCGGCGCACGCGGCGTTCGGCGGCTACAAGCAGTCCGGCATCGGCCGCGAGACGCACCTGATGATGCTGGACCACTACCAGCAGACCAAGAACCTCCTGGTGTCCTACTCCGAGCAGGAGACTGGCCTGTTCTAAGCAGTTACTTCTCGACGTTTACGCCTCCGGTTGCCCTCGCGACCGGAGGCTTTTTCTTTGCGTTGAACTGCGGAAACAAAGAAAGTTGCGCGGGGTGGGAACAACTTTGCAGCGCGTGCGGTTGTTACCTATGAGTGCGACAGACTCAAGAACGTCGCCGCCGGTGTTATAGTGGTGGCCGTCAAGTTGAGTCGGAGCACATCAACTTACTGATAGACCACTTCTCAACAGGAGGAATAACTCTTATGGCACGTGCAGTTGGTATTGACCTTGGCACCACGAACTCGGTCGTCTCCGTCCTCGAGGGCGGCGAGCCGGTTGTAATCGCTAACGCGGAGGGCTCCCGCACCACCCCGTCCGTCGTCGCTTTCGCGAAGAACGGCGAGGTCCTGGTTGGCCAGTCCGCGAAGAACCAGGCTGTGACCAACGTCGACCGCACCATCCGCTCCGTCAAGCGCCACATGGGCGAGGACTGGACCGTGGAGATCGACGACAAGAAGTACACCCCGCAGGAGATCTCCGCCCGTACCCTGCAGAAGCTGAAGCGCGATGCGGAGGCGTACCTCGGTGAGGAAGTCACCGAGGCTGTTATTACCGTCCCGGCGTACTTCGAGGATGCTCAGCGTCAGGCCACCAAGGAGGCCGGCCAGATCGCGGGCCTGGACGTGCTGCGCATTGTGAACGAGCCGACCGCGGCTGCCCTGGCTTACGGCCTGGACAAGAACGAGAAGGAAGAGACCATCCTGGTCTTCGACCTTGGCGGCGGCACCTTCGACGTGTCCCTGCTGGAGATCGGCGACGGTGTCGTCGAGGTGCTGGCCACCGCCGGCGACAACGAGCTCGGCGGCGACGACTGGGACAACCGCATCGTTGAGTGGCTCGTGGACAAGTTCAAGTCCCAGAACGGCGTTGACCTGTCCAAGGACAAGATGGCGATGCAGCGTCTGCGCGAGGCTGCGGAGAAGGCCAAGATTGAGCTGTCCTCCGCGCAGCAGGCCTCCATCAACCTGCCGTACATCACCGTGGACTCCGAGAAGAACCCGCTGTTCCTGGATGAGACGCTGACCCGCACCGAGTTCCAGAAGATCACCTCCGACCTGCTGGACCGCACCAAGAGCCCGTTCAACCAGGTGGTCAAGGATGCCGGCATGTCCGTCGGCGACATTGACCACGTGGTCCTGGTCGGCGGCTCCACCCGTATGCCGGCCGTGTCCGAGCTGGTCAAGGAACTGACCGGCAAGGAGCCGAACAAGTCCGTCAACCCGGACGAGGTTGTGGCGCTGGGCGCTGCTCTGCAGGCTGGCGTGCTGCGTGGCGACGTCAAGGACGTGCTGCTTCTCGACGTCACTCCGCTTTCCCTCGGCATCGAGACCAAGGGCGGCGTAATGACCAAGCTCATCGAGCGCAACACCACCATCCCGACGAAGCGTTCGGAGACCTTCACCACGGCTGAGGACAACCAGCCGTCCGTGCAGATCCAGGTCTTCCAGGGCGAGCGCGAGATCGCGTCCGCGAACAAGCTGCTCGGCTCCTTCGAGCTGGCAGGCATCGCACCGGCTCCGCGCGGTGTGCCGCAGATCGAAGTCACCTTCGACATCGACGCCAACGGCATCGTGTCCGTGTCCGCGAAGGACAAGGCCACCGGCAAGGAGAACACGATCAAGATCCAGGACGGCTCCGGTCTGTCCGACGAAGAGATCGATCGCATGATCAAGGACGCCGAGGCTCACGCCGACGAGGACAAGAAGCGCCGCGAGGAGCAGGAGACCCGCAACAACGCGGAGACCATGGCCTACCAGACCCGCAAGTTCATGGATGAAAACGGCGAGAAGCTGCCGGAGGACATCAAGGGCCGCGTGACCGAGGCTGCCGACGCTGTGGACGAGGCGCTCAAGGGCGAGGACCTGGATGCCATCAAGTCCGCCGTGGAGAAGCTCAACACCGAGTCCCAGGCAATGGGCACCGCGCTCTACGAGGCTCAGGCGAACGAGGGCGCAACCCAGGCTGACGCCGCCGCAGGCGACGACAACGTGGTCGACGCTGAGGTTGTCGAGGACGACGACGCAACCGATTCCGACAATAAGTAGGGAGGCGACGTCTGATGACGAATCCGCAGAACGAGCAGATGCCGGACAACCCGGGCGCTCCGGAGGCCACGGACCCTGAGTACGTGTCCCCCGACCAGGCGGAAACGCTCGCCGACGAGGCCGCTGAGTCCGAGGCGCTTGCCACGGACGAGGACCCCCTCTTAGCCGCGGACGCCGAGCTCGAGGACGCCGCGAAGATCGCGGAGAACGAGATCGACCCGGACGCTGACGGCGACGGCGCAGTCAGCGACATTGAACTGCAGCTGGCGGAGCGCACCGAGTCGCTCCAGCGAGTCAGCGCGGAGTACGCGAACTACCGCCGTCGCACCGAGCGCGAGCGCGGCGAGCTGGCCAACACCGCGAAGGCGAAGTTTGCCACCCAGCTGCTGCCGCTTCTGGACGACCTGGATCTGGCCGAGCAGCACGGCGACTTGGAGCAGGGCCCGCTGAAGGCGTTTGCCGACAAGTTCCGCGCGATCGTCGCCGGCCAGGGCATCAAGGAGTTCGGCGCCGAGGGCGACGCGTTCAACCCGGAGATCCACGAGGCAGTGCAAGACCTGTCCCAGGGCGATACCAAGGCCGTGGGCACGGTGCTGCGCAAGGGCTACATGATCGGGGACCGCCTGGTGCGAAACGCCATGGTGATCATTGCGGATCCCGCCGATCCCGCCGAGCCGGCCGGCGAGCCAGAAGCCGACACCGCCGAGTAGCGAAAACGCTCGGATGCCAGGGCCGGGGAATGAGGTAGCGCGGAGACCCACGCGGCCTCGTCCCCGGCCTTTGTACTTAGATAAATTAGAGAACAAACTTTAGCGAGACAGACTCAACACTCTTTGTAGGAGAAAGGAGGGTGCGAGATAGCTATGCAGCAAGAATGGGCAGATAAGGATTATTACGGCGACTTGGGCGTGAGCTCGTCGGCAAGTGCTGCCGATATTAAGAAGGCATACCGCAAGCTCGCACGCGAAAACCACCCCGACTCGAACCCCGGCGACAAGAAGGCGGAGGAGAAGTTCAAGCGGGTGGCCGAGGCGTACGACGTCGTCGGCGACGAGCAGAAGCGCAAGGAATACGACCAGCTGAAATCCATGATCAGCTCGGGCGGCTTCGGCCGGTTCGGGCGGGGAGGAGGGTCCGGATTTCCGGGCGGGTTTCGCGGCACGGAAGCGGAATTCGACCTCTCCGACATCTTCGGATCAGCCGCTGGTGGACAAGCTGGAGACAGCGGCCTTGGTGATATCTTCGGTGGCTTCTTTGGCGGCCGCGGCGGTGCTGGCAGGAACGCTCGGCCGTCGCGGGGGGCCGACGTCGAAACGGAAATAACCCTCGACTTCCGCGAGGCAGCCAAGGGCACGACCATCCCGGTCGAGCTCACCGGCGACGCGCCGTGCACCACCTGCCACGGCTTCGGCTCCAAGGACGGCAAGACTCACACCTGCCAGATGTGTTCCGGTTCCGGCTTCATCCGTGAGAACTCCGGCGCCTTCGGCATGGCACGCCCATGCACGAACTGTGGCGGCACCGGCGAGATCATCGAAGACCCCTGCGCCACCTGCGGCGGCACCGGCACCGTGCGGCGCACCCGCTCGATCACCGTGCGCATCCCCGCCGGCGTGATCGACGGGCAGAAGGTGCGCCTGGCGGGCCAGGGCGAGGCGGGCCCGAACGGCACGCCCGCCGGCGACCTGTTTGTCACCGTGCACGTGCGAGGCGACGAGGTGTTCACCCGCTCCGGCGACGACCTAGAAGTCACCGTCCCGGTCGCGTTCTCCGAGGTCGCCCTCGGCGCAACCATAACGGTGCCCACCCTGGACAACCCGGTGAAGGTGAAGGTCCCGGCTGGCACCCCGAACGGGCGCACCCTGCGAGTGAAGGGCCGCGGTATCCCGAAGCGCTCCGGCGCCGGCGACCTGATGGTCACCGTCGAAGTGAAGGTGCCAAAGGATTTGGATCCGTCCGCCACCTCCGCGCTGCGCGCCTACGCCCAGGCTGAGAAGGACTCCGGCTTCGACCCGCGCGCCGGGTGGGCCGGGCTCTAGCCCAGGAAGGAGGTGTAGACAATGGATGAGAACCAGGAGTACTTTGTCATCTCCGTCGCCGCCGAGCTGACCGGCATGCACGCGCAGACCCTGCGCACCTACGACCGGCTCGGCCTGGTCACGCCGATGCGCACCAAGGGCGGCGGCCGCCGCTACTCGCGCCGCGACATCTCCATGCTGCGCCGCATCCAGCACCTCTCCCAGGAGGAGGGCGTCAACCTCGCCGGCATTAAGACGATCATCGAGCTGTCCCAACAGATCGAGGACCTCCAGGACGAGCTGGAAACCCAGCGCGGACACAACGAGGAGCTGCGCCAGAAGCTGCAGTCCGGTGGGCGCCGGGGCGGCGAGCTCGTGCACGTACCCCGCTCAACAGCGGTAGTCACGTGGGAGCCAGCTGCTTCTCGACGCCGCCGGCGCAGCGCACGGTAGGTGATACTCCTTACGGGCGTTGTGCTTGGAGCTCATCAACGCGTGATTGTCTGGTGTAAAGGCTTAAGGACAGTGGAGTAACTACATCTGCGTAGAAATCAAGCCTTAGGAAACTGCAAAAAGGGCGAGGACTTCAATAGTTCCTCGCCCTTTTTCGCTTAGCAAGCTCCCCCTACATCCTATCCATTTGCTTGTCGGTATCAGTACGCAAATCCGTTTCATTCACCGATCGGTACCCGTTGGCGAAACCCTTCAGAATTTTAGCTACCCACCAAATCACCGCAATTACGATGAAAGCCAGGATCGCATAGACGAGAAATTCCTGCATCGAGAAATTAATTGTCGGTCTCCTATCAGGTACAGCAATTACAACAAATTCACCGCAATGGTAAGGCGGCCAGTTATTTGATGCAGGACTGAGAAATCGTTTGTATCCAATCTGATACGTAGCGATCGGCACAAAGCCCCCAATGTCCCTTGACGCCAGGGTGGTCGTGAACGGCGAACCGTAGGAGGTTTGTTTCACGACCGATTCACAGTTGCTTCAGTTGGTGCCGTCGGCGTTGACGTCGGCTGCGGCCGTTGATGCCTTGGTGGCCACCAGAATAGTCAAGCCTAAGACGTCGCGCGAGGGGGTCGAGGAGGTCCCCTGTATACTCTCTCCCGAAAGCCCCGGAACGATCCCTGCGAAAGCACATCGCCGGGGTTACTGAATTTCCTTCTTCAGCGGTGGTCACGTGGGAGCCAGCTGCTTCTCGACGTCGCCGGCGCAGCGCGCAGTAGCGGTCGGGGTTTTAAACTCGGCCGCATGACGACTCAGGCTGGCGCTCCGCCGCTGCTCAAAGAGACCGGTCCGTGGCGGTTCCGTTTCCCGGAAGTCATCCTGTTGGTTGCGGCGTTGGCGTGGATGGTGGTTGAGGATGCGAACGCCGAAATCAGCGCCGGTTTTGGGTTTGCATTGTTTTTCGTCGCTCCGATGTTGCTGGGTGTCTTGCTGATGTGCATGGTGCTGGGCATTCCGCTGCAGCGCCAGCCGGTGAACAGGTTTTGGGGAGATGCCGCCTACGTCGTGGTGGGCGTTCTCGTCGCCGTCATTCTGGCCAAGAGCGACAATCCGTACGGCGCGCTGCCGGCCATCATGCCGTACGTTGCCGCAGCCATAATTTTGGCTGGGGTCTCCGCGGCGCTGCGGCGCGCAATTGCGCTCCTGGCGTGGAAGAGGAGGTGACGTACACGCTCGTATACTCGGCCGCATGGTGACAGGTGTCAGTGAGCCGCCGCTGCTGAAGGACACGCGACCGTGGGGTTTTCGCATCCCCGAGTTTCTGCTGCTCGCGATTCTGTGTGTCGCGTTTCCAGGCGTGGCGGCATTCGGCGGCTACATTGTCGTCCCCCTGCTGGGGATGCTCGCCGCAGCGCTGCTCATCGGGCTTCCCCTGCAGAACCGCCGGGTGAACGACTTCGTCGTTGACGCTGGCTACCTGGGT
The DNA here is from genome assembly GCF_027257105.1 of Corynebacterium faecium. Classification (NCBI taxonomy): domain Bacteria; kingdom Bacillati; phylum Actinomycetota; class Actinomycetes; order Mycobacteriales; family Corynebacteriaceae; genus Corynebacterium; species Corynebacterium faecium. The sequence goes on along the minus strand of NZ_JAPYJX010000007.1, from coordinate 52,974 downwards.
GTCGCGTACGTTGCCGGTCTCGTGCTGAGGCTGACCGGGTTTCCCTACGAGGATCAGTTTTGGCTCAACGCCACATTTGGAGCGGCGTCCATTGTGCTGCAGGTCGTCGGGTGGTCGGCGTTGATCCGGCGGGCGCTGGGGTATCGGCAGTGGAAATCGAATGCGGAATGACAAAACGCCCGCGCAATGAACACGTGAGCGCGGGCGTTTGTGATGTAAAAATTCGAAACGCTTCCTAGCCATGGAGGGCTAGGGGCTTTTTGAAGCCTCCACAACACTACATACGCCGATGTGTTTCCGCATTGAGGAGGCTACCGAGCCGGACTTAACCGCCGAACTCGATGGCCGCGGCACCGCCGATGTGGCGGAGGTTGGACTTGGCCAGGTTGAACAGGCGGCCGACGCCGCCCTCGAGGAAGGCGGTGCGGGCGCCGGACTTGGTGAAGCCCTTCATCATGTCCCAGGTGATTCCCGGCGGCAGGGAGAGTGCCTCCGGGTCGGTGACAATGTCCACGAGCACCGGGCCGTCGTAGGCCAGGGCCTCCTTGAGCACCGGCTCGAGGTCGTCCGGGTCCTCGATGCGGAAGGACTTAATGCCCACACCCTTGGCAATCTCGGCGTAGTTGGCCTGCTCGTGGTCGGTGCCGAAGTACGGCATGCCGGCCACCATCATCTCCAGCTTCACCATGCCCAGCGAGGAGTTGTTGAAGCAGATCACCTTCACCGGCAGCTGGTGCAGCTTGATGGTGAGCAGCTCGCCCATGAGCATGCCCAGCCCGCCGTCGCCGGACCAGGAGATGACCTGGCGGTCCGGGAACGCGGCCTGCACGCCGATCGCCATCGGCAGCGCATTCGCCATGGTGCCGTGAAGGAACGATGCAGCCTCGTCGCGCTTGCCGTTCGGGGTGAGGTAACGCGAGGACCACACGTTGCACATGCCGGTGTCGACGGTGAAGTACGCGTCGTCGTCCGCGAGCTTGTCCAGCACGGATGCGGCGAGCTCCGGGTGGATCGGCTTCTTGGACTCGAAAGCCTTGGAGGTGTAGCTCTTCACCACATGGTCCAGCAGCTGGTAGTGGCGCTTGAGCATTTTGTCCAGGAACTTGCGGTCGGACTTCTCCTCGATGTGCGGGAGGATGTTTTCGATGACGCTCTTCACGTCGCCGACGACCGGGTAGTCCACCTTGGTGCGGCGGCCGATGTGGGTGCCGTCGATGTCGATCTGGGCGACGTTCTCGTCCGGCAGCCAGTCGGTGTACGGGAAGTCGGTGCCCACCATGATGAACAGGTCGGACTCTTCCATCGCGTCCAGGCAAGCGCCGTAGCCGAGCAGGCCGGACATGCCGACGTCGTACGGGTTGTCGTACTCGAAGTACATCTTGCCGCGGAAGGAGTGGCCGATGGGGGACTTGATCTTCTCCGCCAGGGCGAAGACCTCGTCGCGTGCGTCGCGCGCGCCGTAGCCGCAGAACAGGGTGACCTTGTCGGCCTTGTTAATCGCCTCCACCAGGCGGGCAGCCTCGTGCGGGTCCGGGTAGACGCGCTTGTTGGCGCCGGTGGCGTATACGGAGTCCGCGGTGTGCGGGCCCTCGGCGGTGTCGGCGGCGAAGACGTCGCCAGGCACGATCATCACGGACACACCGTTGCCAGCGAGGGTGTTCTGCAGGGCGTTGTGCAACACACGCATGCCCTGGTCCGCCTCGTGGACAACCTCGCAGTAGGAGGAGCACTCCTGGAAGAGCAGCTCCGGGTGGGTCTCCTGGAAGAAGGCGGAGCCGATTTCCATGGTGGGGATGTGGGACGCGATGGCCAGCACCTTCGCGCCGTTGCGGTGGGACTCAAACAGGCCCTGCACGAAGTGGGTGTTACCCGGGCCGCAAGAGGCGCCGCACACGGCGAGCTCATCGGCGGCGAGGGAATCGGCGCCAGCGGCAAACGCTGCGGCCTCCTCGTTGCGTACGTGGACCCACTCGATATCGCTTTGACGCACGGCGTCGGACAGCGGGTTGAGCGAATCGCCCACCAGGCCGTAAATGCGCTTAATGCCTTGATCCTCTAGGCGCTTGACTACTTGTTCTGCAAAGTTGGGCATTGTCTACCTAATTCTCCTTATAGGTGGTTTCATTCAACGTGCGCCATGGTAACGACATTTACGCAGGCGGGTCGGCGCGCTGTTGCAAAGCAGACAAGAACGCGGGGTCTGTGAAGTAGTCGGTGTGGTCGCCTCTCACACCCAGCACACGCTCGCCGCCCCACCCGATGTACGACGGCGACGAGCCGAGCGCCGCCGTCGGCCCGGAGCGCAGCAGCAGGATCGGGTCTTCGGGGGAATCCACCACGTGCACCGTCGCCTCCGGCCCTGCGAGCGTCAGCTTTGAGACGTGCTCGCCAGACACGCCAGCGCTGCCCAGGATCCACAGGTCGTCCGCGAGCAACCCGTGCTGGTGCGCCGCCTTCGTGGCCAAAAGCGTGCCGTAGCTGTGGGACACCACGGTCTTTTGCGCGTCAGGGAAGCGCTCCTCCAGCGCGGCTTGGAACATGGCGAGGTCGTCCGCGCCGGCGTGGGCGCGGTGGGGTGAGGCAGCGTCCGTGAGTAGCGGGGGAGGGGCGTAGCCCTGCCACACCACCACCGCGGCCCCGGTTTTCTCCGAGAGCATCCGGGCCTTTTCCAGCTCGCCCGGCAGCTGTGAGGGTTTGCCGGTGGTGGCGCCGGCGACCATGGTGATCACGCGCGCCGGGTCCACCGCGTCGCCGACGAGCACCGTGCTCGCCGTCGGCCCGGCCTCCAGGAGCACACCGCCGGCGTCCTCCACCGCGCGCAGCGTGGAGGCCGGCACCGTCTGCGCGTGCCGGGCGTGCAGCGATTCGAAGGACTCGTCCGGGTGGTCGAACAGCGGGTCGTAGTCCTGCTCCTTGCCGGATGCGCCCAGCAGGGTCCGGGACAGCCGCAGGTCCAGCATCATGGACATGCCGTTGAGCCACAGCACGACGCGGGAATGGGAGTACATGCCGATGAACTGGGCGGCCTCGTCAAACTGCTGCTGCAGGGCGGCGGCGGCGACCAAAGCCACCGAGGCTTGCTCCAGCCGCTCCGCGCTGGCGCTTAGCGACGAGCCGTAGTCCGCAAACCTGGCCGCAGAGACCTCGAACGCGGGGCCGCGGAACCCGGAATCCGCAATCACAGCGGCTGAAAACGGCGCGTGTTCCGCGCGTTCCCGCGTACCCTCAGCGGCCAATCTGGTGGCGGCGGCCGCGGCGAACAATTCGGATGCGATCAGTGCTGGTTTGTATGTCATGGCGTTAGCTCCTTGCCGAATCGGGCATCTGCCTGCTCCACTTCGGACGCAAACGCGGCGACATCGTGGAGGTGGGTGTCAAGGCGGGACGTGGTGTCGTCGACAAGCAAATGCTCCGTGTCCTGCAACGTTGCGAGCGCGGATGCGGAGCGCGACGGGCTTAAGTGGGCGGTGGGAAGGGTGCCGAAGCTGCGGATGCAGCTGCGGGCGGCACGTGCGGTCTCTGTGGTCAATTGAAGAAATGTCATGCAACGAACCATCCGCGAACGCAACAAGCGACGCAATACCCCTTTTCAAATCTGTGGATAACTCCCTTGAGGCGCACCTAGAGTTATCCACATGAAGATCGCGCTATTGCAAATCGCCACCGGCAGCGACAAGATGGAAAATTTGGCCGCCATCGAACCACAGGTCCGCGACGCCGCCGCCCAAGGCGCAACGCTGATCGTCCTGCCCGAGGCCGCCAGCCAGGCGTTCGGGCAGGGGAGGCTGGATACGCAGGCAGAAGAGCTGGACGGTCCGTTCGCCACAGGGCTCAAAAAGCTTAGTGACGAGCTCCGCGTCACCATCGCCGCCGGCATGTTCCGCCCCGCAGACACCAACACCGTGGACGGCAAGGAACTCAACCGCGTCTACAACACCGCGCTGATCACCGGCGGCGGGGTGCATAAGGGATACGACAAGATCCACACCTACGACGCCTTTAATTACAGGGAATCGGACACGGTGCGCGCAGGTGGTGAGCTGGTCACGTTCGTCCACGACGGCGTGACGGTGGGGGTGGCCACCTGCTTTGACATCCGCTTCCCGGAGCAGTTCCAACAGCTTGCCCAACGCGGCGCAAAAGTGGTTGTGGTGCCCACGAGCTGGGCCGACGGGCCCGGGAAGGTGGAGCAGTGGCACATCCTCACCGCCGCGCGTGCGCTGGACGCCGGGGTGTTCATCGCGGCCGCCGACCAGGCCCGCCCGGACTACGAGACCAAGGCCGGCGAGCCCTCAGGCCCCACGGGCGCGGGGCATTCGGTGGTGGTGGACCCGTTTGGCAAGCGCCTCGCGGAGGTCGGCTACGGCCCGGAAACCCTGGTGGTTGAGATCGACCCAGCGGACGCCGCCGAGGCGCGCAAGCAGCTGCCGCTGGCGGCGATCCGGGAGCACAGCGTTATGCACTAAACCACTCCGGCGCCGCATCGGGGGCGACGGTCTGCACGTCCCGCGCCCCGGCCACCTCCAGCGCCGCGGCCAGGCTCGCCGCGCGCTCCTCATTCGCGCACACGATCACCTCGCGGCCCCACCACATGCCGGCGCCGGAAACCACCTGCTCCAGCGGCGCACCCACCCGCGACTGCGCAATCCACGCCACGTCCAGCCAGTCCTGCGCCGCGGCCAGCGCGTCCAGCGCCGCCGTGTCGTAGAACCCCTCCGGCCCGCTCGCGCCGACCACGAGGTGCACCTCCGGCGGATCGGTCTGCTCCAAATAGTGGAAGACCAGCGCCTTCGCCGCCGCGAACCCACCCTCGGCGGCAACCAGGAGCAATTGCCTATCGACGTCCCCGTGCACCCCGCCCCGCGCCGCCCCCAACGTCAACCAGTCGCCCGGCTGCAACTGCATCTCGTCGGGAACGTGGAACTCCAGCTGCCCGAGCTGGTTGGACGGCAGCGCGGGGACCAGGCCGGTCCACTCGCCGGGGCGATTCGGCGACATCACCGGGATGACCTGTCCGGGGGCGTAGGGCACCGGCGTGCCGGCCTCCAGGCGCACGACCTGCACCCCGCCGCGGCGCTCCACGCTGGTCACCTGCGCGGCGGTGGCGGCAGGCACGCCAGCAACGTCCGCCTGTGAGGCGGCATTGCGCATGAGCTCCGCCGCCTGGATCAGTTCGGGCGCGTCGGCCCCGGCTTCGTCGATAAGCATCTGCACAGCGTTGGGGTACTCCTCGGCCGGAAACCCTGTGCGGCGCAGATCCAGCGCCAAGGCCTTCAGCTCGTCGCGGACCTCCACTGCGGGGCGCTCGAGCACGGCGAGGGCGGCGCGCATGAGAATGGGCGGCATCTCCTCGCCAGGCGGCAGCATCATCTCTGCCTGCGGGTACGCCTCGGAAAAGCGGGTACGCCACGCGCGGCTGACCTGCGGGCCGCGGGTGCGCAATATCTCGGCAAAGTGGGCGGAAGGCATAAAAACAGGTTACCTAGCGGCTGTGGGCTAAAGTTGCACCCGGCTTGAATGTGATAAGTGGATAGAAAAGAGGTGCTGTGGCGGAATTCACCCCGTATACGTTGCTCACGGACATCGGCTGGATTTCGGTCCTGCTCATCGTCGGCAACATTTTGCGCAACCGGCTGAAGGTGCTGCAGGCGCTGCTGCTGCCTGCCCCGATCACCGCGGGGCTGCTCGGCCTGCTGCTCGGTGACGAGGTCCTGGGCGTCATCCACTGGTCCGATCAGGTGGGCACCTACACCACGCTGCTCATCGCGGTGGTGTTCGCGTCCATGGCCTACTCGATGGAGCTCGGCGGCTCCGTCGCCTCCGGCGCCCGCAACATGTGGGGCTACTCCACCGCCATGTTCATGGGCCAATGGGGCCTGTTCGTGCTGCTCGGCGTGTACCTGTTCGCGCCGGTGTTCGGCACTGAACCGTGGTTCGGCATGATGCTGCCGGTCGGCTTCGTCGGCGGCTTCGGCACCGCGGCGGCCGTGGGCTCCGCGCTCGAGGAGATCGGCGTGGAGGGCGCGTCCTCCATCGGCTTCACTTCCGCCACCGTGGGCACCCTGGTGGCCATCGTGGGTGGTGTGATCATGGCCAACTGGGGTATCCGCAAGGGCAAGGCCTCCCAGCTCGCCGGCACGCTTCCCGACGACCTGCGCACCGGCTACATCCACAACGAAGACGAGCGCCCCTCCATCGGCAAGGCCACCACCAACCCGTCGTCCATCGAGCCGCTGGCGCTGCACGCCGGCTTCATCGTCTTCACCGTGCTCATCGCCTACATGGTCAACAGCGTGATCAAGGGCCAGTGGCCGAACGTGTCCATCCCGCTGTTCGCCATGGCGTTCGTCATCGGGCTCATCGGCCGCCTGCTGCTCAAACTCGCGGGCCGCCCGAACTACTTGGACAGCTCCACCATCAACTCTGTTTCCGGCGCCGCCACGGACTACATGATCGCCTTCGGCATCGCCTCCATCGTGCCCGCAGCGCTCGCCGGCTACTGGCAGGCGCTCGTGCTCATCTTCGTGCTGGGCACCCTGTTCTGCGTGGTGTGGATGTTCTGGGCCGGCCCGACCTTCTTCGGCGACAAGTGGCTCGAGCGCGGCCTGTTCGGCTGGGGCTGGGCCACCGCCGCAGTGGCCACCGGCATCGCGCTTTTGAAGATGGTGGACCCGAAGCTCAAGTCCGGCACGCTCAACGAGTACGGCGTGGCCTACGTCGGTTTCGCCCCGTTCGAAATCGGCACCACCATCATTGCGCCGATCGCGGTCATCGCGGGCTTTACCGCCGTCTTCGGCTGGATCGCCTTCGCCATCGCGGTCGGGGTGGTCGTGCTTGCTTACGCGATGAAGTGGATACCGGTCGCGAGATCGTCGTAAAGCTTGGTGCTTAGAACGGCCGGCGGCGCAAAGCGGCAGGGATATACTGCTGGCCGGCTAACCAAGACGCTGCCGCAGGATTCATCGAGTTCATTAGGCGGAGACAGACTTTGTGGTACCGCATGAGCTCGGTTGGCTCCAAAAGCGGTTCCAAGTGGCTCGCTCGATTGCGGGCGAATCGCACGGTGCTCGCCCACTTATAGATCACGGCGTGGCTCGCATGTTGGAACGAAGATCCCTGCTTAGGGGCAAATGCCGAACTGAGAGCCTCGTTCCAAATCCTCATCCTGGGGTTCTGGGAGGAAGTTACTTCGGGGCGTGGCAGAAGGAACAACCAGGATCCGAACGGCAGGGCTGCCACAAGATCGTCATGCGTTGGGTTGGGCTTTGTTGGGTTGCCGTCTTCGCCCAGAAGGGCGGGTTCAGCCTTCTTCCACATGGGTGGCCGGTTGGCGGGCGAGATAATCTGCCGGAGCCGCGGCGCAGGATCTTTAAGCCATCCGCGGGGATACGGTTCTGATCGACCGGGCTCGTTTACGGGCTCGTTCTCGTTCCACCCTTGAAGTAGAGCGTCGATACTGTTGCGCAGCTGCACCTCGACCATTCCGGTGGTCGCAGCGACGGCACCGGCCGCCCCAATATTCCATAAATAGAGTTCAAGTGCCTTCGCGTCGGAGCCCCCAGCGACGGTCCGGTATGTATCGAAGCGGGCGTCCGACAAGGCTTTGGTGATAGCCAAGGTGGTTTGCGTTTGCACGAACTCATATTTACACTGGCAACTACAAGACGGGTTAAAATCCGGTATCAATAAGAATCCCCGCTAGGTTTCGCGCCTAGCGGGTTTCTTTGTTGAAGGGGGTATCCCCCGCGTGTGATCTGGTGCGATGCTACTTTGAGCCAACCCCGCGCAACTTTTTTGCCGTTGACAGGAACAGACTCAACTTCTTGTGCGTTACACCTAGTGCGAAACAAACATTAGGCAAGAAAGGACCATGGAATCATGGCGAATAAATACACGCAGAAGACACAGGAGGCCCTGCAGCAGGCGCAGATGCGCGCCTCTGCCGCCGGCAACCCGGAGATGCGCCCGGCGCACGTGCTGGAAGCGCTTTTGAAGCAGGAGGACGGCATCGCCCCCCCGGTGCTCAAGGCCACGGGCGTGGACCCAGACACCGTCGCGCGCGAGGCCAGCGAGCTGATTAGCACCTACCCCAGCGCGCAGGGGCAGAACATGGCCAACCCGGGCATCAACCGGGACCTGCAGACGGCACTGCAACACGCGCAGGATCTCGCGGGCGAGCTTGGCGACGAGTTCGTGTCCGCCGACGTCCTTTTGGCCAGCATCGCAAAGGGAGGAGACGACGCCGCTGAGCTGCTGACGAAGCGCGGCGCCACCTTCGAGGCGCTCAAGGAAGCCTTCTCCTCGGTGCGCGGCGGCAAGACCGTCACCTCGGACAATCCAGAAGATCAGTTCCAGGCGCTGCAGAAGTACTCCACGGACCTGACCGCGCGTGCGCGCGAGGGCAAGATCGACCCGGTGATCGGGCGCGATTCGGAGATCCGCCGCGTGGTGCAGGTGCTTTCCCGTCGCACGAAGAACAACCCGGTGCTCATCGGTGAGCCGGGCGTCGGTAAGACTGCGATTGTGGAGGGCCTGGCCCGCCGCATCGTGGCTGGCGACGTGCCGGAATCGCTCAAGGGCAAGACGCTGATCTCGCTGGATCTGGGCTCCATGGTCGCGGGCGCGAAGTACCGGGGCGAGTTCGAGGAACGTCTCAAGGCTGTGCTGGACGAGATCAAGGAGTCCAACGGGCAGATCATCACCTTTATCGACGAGCTGCACACCATCGTTGGCGCCGGTGCCTCCGGGGACTCCGCGATGGACGCCGGCAACATGATCAAGCCGCTGCTCGCCCGCGGTGAGCTGCGCCTGGTCGGCGCGACCACGCTGGACGAGTACCGCCAGTACATCGAGAAGGACGCCGCCCTGGAGCGCCGCTTCCAGCAGGTCTACGTGGGCGAGCCGACGGTGGAGGACACCATCGGCATCCTGCGCGGCCTGAAGGAGCGCTACGAGGTGCACCACGGCGTGCGCATCCAGGACTCGGCGCTGGTGTCGGCGGCGGAGCTGTCCAACCGCTACATCACCAACCGCTTCCTGCCGGACAAGGCCATCGACCTGGTCGACGAGGCCGGCTCGCGCCTGCGCATGCAGATCGACTCCTCCCCGCAGGAGATCGACGAGCTCGAGCGCATCGTGCGCCGCCTGGAGATCGAAGAGATCGCCCTGCAGAAAGAGTCCGACGCCGCCTCCGCGCAGCGCCTCGAGCACCTGCGCGAAGAGCTCGCGGACCAGCGTGAGCGCCTCGGCGAGATGAAAGCGCGCTGGGAGAACGAGAAGGCGGAGGTGAACAAGGTCCAGTCCGCGAAGGAGGAGCTCGAGCGCCTGCGCAACGAGTCCGAGATCGCGGAGCGCGAGGGCGACTACGCCAAGGTCTCCGAGCTGCGCTACGGCCGCATCCCGGAGCTTGAGGCTGAGGTAGCCAAGGTGGAGTCCGAAGCCAGCAACAAGACCATGCTGGAAGAGGAGGTCACCCCGGACATCATCGCGGACGTCGTGTCCTCCTGGACCGGCATCCCGGCCGGCAAGATGATGCAGGGTGAGACAGAGAAGCTGCTGAACATGGAGTCCGTGCTCGGCGAGCGCGTCGTGGGCCAGAAGGAAGCCGTGGTCGCGGTCTCGGACGCGGTGCGCCGCTCCCGCGCCGGTGTGGCGGACCCGAACCGCCCGATCGGCTCCTTCCTCTTCCTCGGCCCCACCGGCGTGGGTAAGACGGAGCTGGCCAAGGCGCTGTCGGAGTTCCTCTTCGACGACGAATCGGCCATGATCCGCATCGACATGTCCGAGTACGGCGAGAAGCACTCCGTCGCCCGCCTGGTCGGCGCCCCTCCGGGATACGTCGGCTTCGACGCCGGCGGTCAGCTCACCGAGGCCGTGCGCCGTCGTCCGTACTCGCTCGTGCTTTTCGACGAGGTCGAGAAGGCGCACCCGGATGTCTTCGACGTGCTTCTGCAGGTCCTGGATGAAGGTCGCCTCACCGACGGCCAGGGTAGGACGGTGGATTTCCGCAACACCGTGGTCATCCTCACCTCCAACCTGGGCGCCGGTGGCAACCGCGAGCAGATCATGGACGCGGTGAAGCACCACTTCAAGCCGGAGTTCATCAACCGCCTCGACGACGTGGTGGTCTTCGACCCGCTGAGCCAGGACCAGCTCGTCGGCATCGTGGACATCCAGCTCGACGGCCTGGCCGAGCGCCTCGCCGCCCGTCGCCTGACCCTCGACGTGTCGGATTCCGCGAAGTCCTGGTTGGCCGAGCGCGGCTACGACCCGGCCTACGGCGCCCGCCCGCTGCGTCGCCTGATCCAGCAGGCCATCGGCGACCGCCTGGCCAAGAAGCTGCTGGCGGGTGAGATCGTCGACGGCGACACGGTCCACGTGGACGTCGCCGACGGCGGCGAGGGCTTGGACGTCACCGCGAGGTAGTCCAGACCTACTGTGCTAGATCAAGTCGGTTGTCTGCCTGGCGCGGCTAACCAGATCAAGTCGGGCGTATTTGATGAAAGGCCAGCCTGACGGCCACTGCCCCGAACCGAGGTGAAGAATCTCGGTCGGGGTTTTGTGCGTCCGGAGGTCATCTTTCGGGCTGAGGAGGTAGATGACGTAGCGGCCGCCCGTGTCGTATCCGTTGCCGAGGCCGTAGCGCGTCGCCGCCGCAACTTTCTTGACCCGCTGGTCCCCGTTTGCCAGTCGATTGCAGTGTCCCCAATGAGCTGATACTTTAACAGCCAGACCGTCGAACGACCTTGTCTTCGGCGGTGAGGACTCTGTTGAAGCAGATTGAATGCTTGCAGGGTCCTCTATTCGTTTGAGTGGATATGCAGAGGTAGATAATGGGTGCATGACTCAACTCGTGCACACCCCGGAAGCGCTGGACAGAGCGCTTCCGGACGGCCCCGTCTCACTCGTCCCCACCATGGGCGCGCTGCATAGCGGCCACCTCGCCCTCGTCCGCTCAGCCAAGGCACTGGGCAACCCCGTGGTAGTGAGCATCTTCGTCAACCCGCTGCAGTTCGCGCCGGGCGAGGATTTAGAGAAGTATCCGCGGACGTTGGCTGAGGACGTCGAGAAGCTTGAGGCTCTCGGCGTCGACGCCGTTTTCGCGCCGGCGCCGGAGACGATGTACCCGCACGGACCGCGCACGACGATCCAGCCCGGCCCGCTCGGCGCGGTGCTGGAGGGCGCGACGAGGCCGACGCATTTCGCGGGCGTGCTCACGGTGGTGGCGAAGCTGTTCGCGCTGACCGGCGCAGCGGACGCGTTCTTCGGCGAGAAAGACTACCAGCAGCTCGCGCTGATCCGGCAAATGGTGGATGACCTGCACCTTCCCGTGCGCATCCACGGCTGCCCGATCGTGCGCGACACCGACGGCCTCGCGCTATCCTCGCGCAACCGCTACCTCTCCGCCGAGGAGCGCGAGATTGCCCTTGCCATCCCGCGGGCGCTGGCCACCGGTAGTCTCACCGAAGCGCAGTCGCTTCTCGACGCCACCAAAGGCCTCCACCTCGACTACCTCGTCGCCACCGCCCCCGACATGTCAGATCTGCCGGAGGGGTACACGGGTCCGGCGCGTCTGCTCGTGGCGGCGAAGGTCGGCGCGACCCGTCTGCTGGACAACGCCCCGATCGAGCTCTAGCGCTGCAAGCGACCCGCGCCCTCCTAGAACGTGTGCTCGTCGGCCGGGAACTCCCCGGTGTGCACGGCGCGCTTGTAGTCCGCGGCCGCGGCAGCCAGGTCCGCGCCGACGGTTCCGAAACGGCGCACGAATTTCGCGCGGTGGTCGCCGGCGGGCATGTCCGCCATGTCGTGCCAGACCAGCACCTGGGCGTCGGTGCCTGCACCCGCGCCGATGCCGACGGTCGGGACCGGGCACGAGGCGGTAAGTTCCGCCGCCAAATCCGCGGGCACCATTTCGAAGACCACCATGTCGGCGCCGGCTTGGACGACTGCGTGGACGTCGTCACGCAATTGCTCCGCTCCAGCGTCGCGGCCTTGGACCTTGAACCCGCTCAAGTTGTCCACGGACTGCGGGGTGAACCCCACGTGGGCGCATACCGCAAGACCTGCGTTTTTCAGCGCCCGGATGCGCGGGGCGATCCGCACGCCGCCCTCCAGCTTCACCATGTGGGCGCCGGTGCGGCGCACCAGGTCGGTGGCGGTGCGGACGCATTGCTCGTCGCTCGCCTCGTAGCTCCCGAACGGCAGGTCCATGATCACCAGCGCATTCCCAGCGCCGCGCACGACGGCCGCGCCGAGGAACGCCATCTCGTCCACGGAGACCTGGCTGGTGGTGTCGTAGCCGTAGACCACGTTGGCAGCGGAATCGCCGACCAGGAGACACTCGATGCCGGCTTCGGCGAAGACGCGGGCGGTGGCGTAGTCGTACGCGGTGAGCATCGCCCACTTCTCGCCGTCGGCCTTCTTGCGCGCGAAGTCCGCCACGCGCACTTTCTTGGTGGGGGCTAAGTATCCAGTCACGCATGCAGTCTAGGCCAGCAGCAACCGTAAAAATCCCAAATCGGCGGCGGAAGGGTTTAGACTGCCGTGCATGCAGGCAACCACCACGATCCTCACCCGCGTTGCAATCCCGGGCGTTGAGAGCGAGCAGCTGCAGGCGCACCAGATTGGGCAGAATCATTTTGTGGTGGCGAGCGTTCCGTTCGTGGATACGACGCTCGCGATGGGCGACATCGTGGAGTGCGTGACGGTGGGCGGCGCGTTCCACGTGGATCGCGTGGTGGTGCGCGGCGGCGCGTCGACGGTGCGCGTGCTGCCGGAAGACCCCGAGGGCCTGGACCCGGACGAGATCGCCGGCACGCTGCTGGCGTTCGGGTGCCGGGTGGAGCTCGGCCCGGGCGGCATGCTCGCGGCGAGCATCGGCGCGGATTGCCCGCGCGAGGGGATCACCGAGTGGCTCAGCGGCTTGGAGGAGCAGGGCACGATCCAGCTCGCTCCCGGGTACATGGCGTAAAACACCGTTACACTTGCGTCCATGAGCGTCTTTGTCTCCGCCGCTGAACTCAACGAGCGAATCCAGACTGGCCAAAAACAGACCATCATCGCCGCGCTGTGGGAGCCGAAAGCAGGCAAAGCGTGGTCCAAATTCCAATCTGAGCACATCCCGACGGCGCTGTACTGCGACCCGTCGGTGCAGCTCGCCGGCATGCCCGGCCGCTCGGCTGGCCGCAACCCGCTGCCCAGCATCGACGTGGTGCGTAAAGCCGCCGCGGGCTGGGGCATCGAGGACGGCCGCCCGGTGTACATCTACGACGGCGGCAACGGCCTGTTCGCCGCCCGCGCGTGGTGGATCCTGCGCTGGGCGGGCGTGACGGATGTGCACATCCTCGACGGCGGCTTCGCCACCTGGGACGGCGAAGGCTTCCCCACAGTCGCGGGCCCGGGCGGCATCGTCGTCCCGCGCGACGTCGAACTCACCGAGGGCAGCTTGCCGTCCGCAACCATGGAGGACGTCAGGGCATTTGAGGGATTGCTTATCGACGCCAGAGGTGCCCGCCGTTTCCAGGGCCTCCGCGAGATCCTGGATTTGCGCGCCGGGCACATCCCGGGTGCCCGCAACCTGCCGGTCAACGACCTGTTCGACACGGAGACCCACAAGGTGAAGGACACCGACACGATCCGCGACCGCTTCTCCCAGCTAGGCGTTACCCAGAACACAGACCCGGCCAGCGTGATCACCTACTCCGGCTCCGGCAACCACTCCGCCCTGCTGCTGGCCGCGATGGAGCACGCCGGCCTGCCGCTGCTCACCCATTACGTGGGCGGCTGGTCCCAGTGGAGCGCGAACCGCGACAACCCGGTGGCGACGGACATTTAGTGTCGGGCCGCGCGGTAGCATAGTCCGCGATGGTCATCCTGCTGTTCGTTCTCGCACTCGCGGCGCTGCTCGCCGCCGTGGCGCTGTTCGCATCCGACGCCCGCGAGCGCAGCACACAACCCGAAAAGCCCGAAAAGCCCGCTAGACCGGCCAAGCCCAGCAAGCGCGCCCGCCGCGCCTGGGCCCGCGAGCACGGCTACGCCTTCGCGTCCAGCGACGACATGCTGGCCAGCGAGTGGTCCCGCGGCGCCGCCGCCGGGGGAGCCTCCGCCCGAAACGTGGCCACAGGCGCCGCCTACGGGCACGACGCGCACGTGGCGGATCTGGGCGAGGCCACCGTCATCGCCATGGGCACCGGCGCGGAAACCAACGCGGTGGTGGACTTCCGCCGCACCGATTTCGCGGCGGAAGGCTCCGACGACCTGGTGGAGCTGGACACGCACCATGGGTTCACGTGTTTTGCTACGCAGGCGGGGGCGGGCCGGAGGTTCGTCGATAGGCGAGTGCTCACCGCACTCGAACAACTGCCCGCCGCCGTGCAGGCCGTCTGGTTCGAGGGCGCGTGGGCGATCGCGCAGCTGAGCCGCGACGCCACCCCGCAGGACTGGGACGCCACCCTTGCGCCCCTGGCGCTGCTCGCGGACGCGGCCCGGACGCTCCCGCCTCTCGACGATGCTCCGCTCACCCTCCCATTCCCCACCCGCGACATCCCGGGCCAGGCCCCCGCGGCAGAGCCTGAGGCCGAGGATGAGCCGGTGATGCAGCGCCCCGAGGACCCCGTGGAGCTGCCCACCCGCACCACCGGCGGCGAGCGCGGCGAGGTGGCCGACCACACCATCGGCGGCGACGACGTGGAAGCCATCGCCGGCGACGAGCGCCGCGTGGTGGACCTGACCCGGGTGCGCCGCATGCAGGGCCCGAGCTCAATTTTCGACGACAAGGAGTAAAACGATGAAGGAAAAACTCGCTGAGCTGGTCAAAGAGCTGGCAGTGGTGCACGGCAAAGTGACCCTGTCCTCGGGCAAGGAGGCGGACTACTACGTGGATCTGCGCCGCGCGACGCTGCACCACGAGGCCAGCCCGCTGATCGGCATGCTGCTGCGCGAGCTCACCGACGACTTGGACTTCGACGCCGTCGGCGGCCTCACCCTGGGCGCCGACCCGGTGGCCACCTCGATCATGCACGCCCCCGGCCGCCCGATCGACTCCTTCGTGGTGCGCAAGGAGGCGAAGAAGCACGGCATGCAGCGCCGCATCGAGGGCCCGTCCATCAAGGGCAAGCGCGTGCTGGTGGTCGAGGACACGACCACCACCGGCAACTCGCCGCTGACCGCCGTCGAAGCCTGCCGTGAGGAGGGTGCCGAGGTGGTCGCCGTGGCCACCGTCGTCGACCGCGCGACCGGCGCCGATAAGGTGCTCCACGACGCTGGCCTGGAGTACCGCTTCCTCCTCGGACTCGAAGACCTCGGCCTTGCCTAACTCGTCTGACGGGGAGCTCCGCGGCCCCACCGAATGGAACGAAGGCCGCCACGGCGTCGGCCCCTGGGAAGGGCAGTGGCCTGACGACCCCCGCCTGGACCCGGAGTTCCTCCGCGACGGCGACCGCCGCAACGTCGTCGACGCGTACCGCTACTGGTCGCTGGATGCGGTCGTGGCCGACCTGGACCAGCGCCGGCACCCGTTCCACGTGGCCATCGAGAACTTCGAAAACGACATGAACATCGGCACCGTAGTGCGCACCGCCAACGCGTTTTTGGCCCGTGAGGTGCATATCGTCGGGCGGAAGCGGTGGAACCGGCGCGGCGCGATGGTCACGGACCGCTACCAGCACATCCGCCACCACGAAACGGTCGCTGACCTCATGGAATGGGCCGCCACGGAGGGCATCCCGGTCGTTGCCATCGACAACACCCCCGGCTCCGTTCCGTTGGAGACCGCCGAGCTGCCCCGCGAGTGCGTCCTGCTGTTCGGCCAGGAGGGCCCCGGCGTGACCGAAGCGGCCCAGGAGGCGTCGGTGATGACCTGCTCGATCGCCCAGTTCGGCTCCACCCGCTCCATCAACGCTGGTGTGGCGGCCGGCATCGCGATGCACGCCTGGGTCCGTCAGCACGCGGACCTCTCCCAGGCGTGGTAGCCGAGGGGCGGCCGGCCCCGGTTTTGTACGAATTTACATGCACCAAAACTTATAATCTTCTGACCTGCACGTTCGAAATTGAACAACCGTCCCAATTGTCGATTTGTGCATGTTTCGTTTAGCTGGCCCGCCGCCAGGCCCGCTACCAGACCCGCCGCCAGACCCAACCGAACCCCCTAAAACCCGCCAGAACCGGTGAAACGAATCCGGCCACTCTGGCAATATAGGTACGAACCGTTTGAACTTGAGGAGTCCCCCTGTGCCGGAAACGTGGGCGCACCGCGCCGACCTGGCTGAATCTGCCGTAAATGAACGCCACGCGCAAAAGCTTTGGGGCCTGCCCAAGACGAATCTGGCGGTGGTGGCGTGGCCGCCGGGCCCGAAGGACCGCCTGTTTTGGCACTGGCACTACTGGTGGCAGGCCCAGTACCTGGACTGCCAGGTCGACGCCGCCGCCCGCCGCGAAACCAAATCGCGCCGCCGCCGGATCGCGGACACGCTGCGCGGGGTGCAGCGCCGCAACCGGGGCAAGCTGCTGACCAACGTCCACTACGACGACAAGGCGTGGCTGGCCCTGGCATGGAACCGCGCGACCCGCATCGGCGGGATCAGGCGCAACCGACACCTGGATGACCTGGAGTTTGACCTGCTCGCGGGCATCGACCCGGTGACGGGCGTGCTGCCGTGGCGGAGCGGCGAGACGTTCTACAACGTGCCGTCGAACGCCACCGCGGCGCTGCTGTTCGCCCGCACGGGCCGCCTGGACAAGGCACGCGAGATTGTGGACTGGATCTTCGACAACCTGGTGCGTGAGGACGGTCTGCTTGATGACGGCATCCGGATGCGCATGAGCGGACCGGAGGTCGTCGATAAGGTGTACACCTACAACCAGGGCACCGCACTCGGAGCGAGCCTCGAGATCGCGCTTGCGCTGCGTGAGGACGTCGGCCTGGCGCACGACGAGCAGATCGATTCCTTCGTTTACTCGGAGCGCGCGGACGCGTCGATGTTCTACATCACCCACATCCGCGCGATCGTGCAGGCGATTGCGCTGCAGATGGCCACTCCGCAGGGCGTGTTGCTGAGCCCGCCGGAGGAGTCCGGGGAGGGCGACGGCGGCCTGTTCAAGGGCATCCTCGCGCGCTACCTGGCGGAGGTCGCCCTTCGGCTGCCGGAGGATTCGAAGGAAAACGTCGCCACGCGCAAGATCGCGGCGCGGCTGGTCATGCAGTCGGCGGAGTCGCTCTGGTCGCACCGCCTGGAGGTCGACGGCCTGCCGGTGTTTGCCGCGGAGTGGACCCAGGATGCGAAGTTGCCGCACAACTACGGGCTCGGGCCTTCGTCGATAAGCGAGGCGGTGGGGCTCGTGCGTATCGACGAGCGCGACCTGTCCGTCCAACTTTCCGGCTGGATGCTGCTTGAGGCGGCGGCGAGGGTGGCTGCAGCGCAGGCGTAAAACGGGCATACTGGGGGCGTAACTGCAACCCCTAGCAGGAGGATTTCCATGCCCATCGCAACCCCCGAGGTTTACAACCAGATGCTGGACACCGCCAAGAAGGGCGGCTTCGCGTTCCCGGCGATCAACTGCACCTCGTCGGAGACCATTAACGCGGCTATCAAGGGTTTCGCCGAGGCGGAGTCTGACGGCATCATCCAGTTCTCCACCGGCGGCGCCGAGTTCGGCTCCGGCCTGGGCGTGAAGAACAAGGTTGCGGGCGCGAAGGCGCTGGCGTCGTTCGCGCACGAGGTGGCGCAGCACTACGACGTCAACATCGCCCTGCACACGGACCACTGCCAGAAGGAAGTGCTGGACGATTACGTCCGTCCGCTCATCGCCATCTCCCAGGAGCGCGTGAACCGCGGCGAGCTGCCACTGTTCCAGTCCCACATGTGGGACGGCTCCGCTGTGCCGATCGACGAGAACCTCGAGATCGCCCAGGAACTCCTGGCCAAGGCGCACGCGGCGAACATCATCCTCGAGGTGGAGATTGGCGTCGTCGGTGGCGAGGAGGACGGCGTTGAGGCTCGCGCTGGCTCGAACCTGTACACCAACGAAGCCGATTTTGAGAAGACCGTCGATGCCCTTGGCACCGGCGAGAACGGCCGCTACCTGCTGGCCGCCACCTTCGGCAACGTCCACGGCGTGTACAAGCCGGGCAATGTGAAGCTGCGCCCGGAGGTGCTGGACATGGGCCAGAAGGTCGCCGCCCGCAAGCTCGGCCTGGACGAGGGGGCGCAGCCGTTCGACTTCGTCTTCCACGGCGGCTCCGGCTCCGAGAAGGAGAAGATCGAGGAGGCCCTGCGCTACGGCGTGATCAAGATGAACGTGGACACCGACACCCAGTACGCGTTCACCCGCCCGGTTGCGGCCCACATGTTCTCCAACTACGACGGTGTGCTCAAGATCGACGGCGAGGTGGGCAACAAGAAGACCTACGACCCGCGTTCCTACCTGAAGAAGGCTGAGCAGGCCATGTCCGAGCGCGTCATCGAGGCATGCCAGGACCTCCACTCCGTGGGCAAGTCCGTGTCCAAGTAAGCACTCTTCGCTTATCGACGAAACCTCCGGCCCTCCCCGGAGGTTTTCCTTTTGCCCAGACCGTGTTCTTTCCCGCCTAAACTGTCTAACCATGGCGAAGCAGAGGATGGGTACGCGGGAGCGTCTTCAGCTGGTGGACAAATCGGTGCAGGCGCGCCTGAAACGCGTGCGCAAGCGTCTGCTCCCGATCCTGCAGATCGGCCTCGCGGCCGGACTGGCGTACTTCCTGGCACGCGACGTCGCCGGACACCCGCGCCCGTTTTTTGCCCCGATCAGCGTGGTCATCATTATCGGCATGACGGGCGGGGACCGCGTCTCTAAATCTGTGGATATGGCGCTCGGCTGCATCCTTGGCGTGCTGGTCGGTGACCTCATCTTTTACCGGCTCGGCGACGGCGGCTGGCAGATAGCGGTCATCGTCGCTGGTTCGCTGCTTATCGCGTCGTTTTTCTCCAGTTCGATCCTGGTGAACAACCAGGCCGCGATCGGCGCCATCCTGATCGCCACGATCATGCCGCCGGGCGCGGAGGTCACGGGCATCGACCGCACCGTGGACGCGATCATCGGCTGTCTGGTCGCCCTGGCCACTATCGCGCTGATCCCGCAGGCGCCGATGCAGTCGGCCCGCGCGGAGGTGTCCAAGGTGCTGGGCATCATGTCGTCGGTGCTCGACGACGTCTCCGACGGACTGCGCGACAACGACCCCGCGAGCATCGACGAAGCGCTCGACCTGATCCGCGGCACCCAGACCGGCATCGACGACCTCGCCGCCGCCATCAAGGCCGGCCAGGAGACGTCGCGGGTCTCGCCGTTTCTGTGGGGCACGCGCCGTTACATTAATTCGCTCGCGCGCGTGATCCCGCCCGTCGATAATGCGGTGCGCACGACTCGAGTCCTGGCGCGCAGGGCGGGCGTGCTTGCCGACGACAACGATTCCGCCACCCCCGCCCAGATCCAACTCCTGGACACCCTTTCCCAGGTCTGCCTGGAGCTTTCCGAGGTCTACGACGTCAACTCCCGTGTCGCCCAGGCCACCGTGATCCCGCAGTGCGTGAACGAGCTGCGCCAGGCCGCCCAGGAGGCCGGCATGGACGTCATCCCGGAAAACGGTGTGCTGTCCGCGTACGCCATCTTGGCGCAGACCCGCTCGCTGATCGTGGACCTGCTGATGGTGTGCGGGATGTCCCACGAGTCGGCGCTCGCGGCGCTTGCACCCACCTCGCAGACGCCGAAGGTCGAACCGGAATCGTTCGACTTCGACTAGCGGGCGTTGGGTTTGGCAGCCCAAACCAACCCGCACAGCGAAAACCCCGGCTGGGAGGATATCCCAGCCGGGGTTTGAGGCGTCTAGCGCTTAGTGTTTAGCGCTTGTTGATGTCGCCCTCGACATCGCCCTCGACGACGCCGTCGGTCTCGAAGCGCTCCTTGCGGACCTCCTCGGAGACACGCTCGGTGTCGCGGACGGTGTCCTTCTCCAGGGAGACCTTCTCCACCGGGACGGACTCCTTGGAAACGTTCACGCGGTCCTCGGAGAGGGTGACGGAAGCTTCCTGCTCGCCGATGTTGCCGTCGTAGTTGGCGCGGTCAGCGTCGGTGATCGGCTCGCGGACAACGCGGACCTCTTCGCGCTCAACCGGAACCTCGACGGTCTCGGTCTCGTTGACCACGTACTTGCGCAGGCGGACCTGGCCGGTCTCAACGCGGTCCTTGGAGACGTTCAGCTGCTCCTCGGAGCGGATGATCTCGCCGTTGTCTGCGACGTCGCGACGGTCAGCGTCGGCAACGTCGCGGCGCTCGGTGTCAACATCGGTCTCGACGTTGCGCTCGCCGGCAGCGTAGCCAGCACCTGCAGCACCTGCTGCGCCCGCACCAGCAGCGCCGGTCTCTGCGAAGCGGTTACCAGTCTCGTAGGTGGTCACGTCCTGGGTGTTCTCCAGGCCGTAGTGGCGGTAGAACGCGTCCTGGTCCTCGGTGGTGAGGTGGCCGTTCTCGTCCAGGTCCGGTGCGTCCTCGATGCGCTCCTTCGGGAATGCGAGGTGCAGCTCGCCGTCGCGCAGGGTGTGGCCACGCAGCGGGACGATGGAGTCGCCGCCACCGAAGAGACCGTGGTTGACGGAAACGAAGTCCGGCTGGCCGGTGGTGTCGTTGACGTAAACGTCCTTGACGCCGCCAACCTTGTCGCCGTCGACGTCGTATGCGGTTGCGTTTGCGAGGTCCTCGATGCGGTTGAAGTCAGCCATGATTTCTCCTTAAAGGTTTTGGCTAGTAAATTTATTTTGCTACCGCGGTTTCCGTCTGGAGCGGTCCTTGCGGGAACAAAAACGAATGTAGGGAAGAGTTCCACGGCGCGTTTGGACGTCCGTTCAAAACCGCGGTTAGAACAAAAATTCGAGCGACAAACCCGCCCACTTCAGGTAGCCCTAGTCACACCCCTTTGACGTGGGCCTTTGCCTATCGACGCCACGTAAACCGCCAAAACCTACAACAAGGCTCAATACCGGCGAGGTAACGAAACGCTAACCAAACGCCACAAAATTCCCACTGTGAGATAAATCACGTTCGAGAATTTAGCCCTCGCGGACGCTCTGAATGTCGCGCAGATGGCGGTAGAACGTGACGCGGGAGACTGTGCGTGGGCGACGGATGCCGTCGATAAGCACGGCGATTTCCTCGCCCCCTGATTGCAGCGCGCGGCCCGCGAGCACCCGGGAGGCGTCGGTGCGGCGCACGGGCTGTCGCCGCAGGAAGCGGCGCGTGGGCACGAGCGGGCTGACAAACGGCACCGCGACCAGCCCGGGCGCGTCTACGGTGGGTACGAGCCGCGCCCCGAACTCGCTGCCGCCGACGAGCACCTCGGAGTCCACGACAATTTCGCCCACGTACGGCGCGGAGCCGTCGCCAGTAAATAGCTCGGCGGACCCCGCGACCACCTCGCCGAAGTCCGTGCGCACGCAGGGCATCGGCCGCACCGCCCCCTCGACCGCGAGCGCCGCATCGCCGGCGCCCCACATCACGGCTGCGGGCGATTGCCTATCGACGGGCACGTACCCGACCTCCACCCACATCACATCCGCCCGCATCAGGCGGGTGAGCACGAGTCCCAGGGCGCGGTCGTCGCCGGAGACCACCACGCGCACCGGCTCGGAGGGCTGCTGCGGCGCAAACGACGGTTCGCCCAGGTGGGAGACGTTGGGGCTGGCCTGGATCTCGTCCAGAGACGGGGTGGGGTCCTCCGGCAGCACCTCGCTCGCGATGTCCACCAAAAACTTCAGGTCCCGCTGGCTGGGGTGCTGCGGAAGGTCGAAGCGCTGGGCGCCGGGGATGACGGGCGCGTCGCCGCACGCGCAGTGGATGAGCCGCATGGCGCTCACGCTACAATATGGCCGTTATTGCGCCATATATAAGGAGTGTGCGATGTCCGCCATCATCATTGTGGGCGCCCAGTGGGGCGACGAGGGCAAAGGCAAAGCGACCGACATCCTCGGCGGCAAAGTCGATTACGTGGTTAAACCCAACGGCGGCAACAACGCGGGCCACACCGTTGTGGTGGGTGGGGAGAAGTACGAGCTGAAGCTGTTGCCCGCCGGCGTGCTCAGCGAGAACGCCACCCCGATCCTGGGCAACGGCGTGGTGGTGAACCTGGAGGCGCTGTTCGAGGAGATCGACGGCTTGGAGGCCCGCGGCGCCAACGCGTCCCGGCTTAAGGTGTCCGCCAACGCGCACCTGGTGGCCCCGTACCACCAGCAGCTGGACCGCGTGCAGGAGCGCTTCCTGGGCAAGCGCGCCATCGGCACCACCGGCCGCGGCATCGGCCCCACCTACGCCGACAAGGTCGCGCGCGTGGGCCTGCGCGTGCAGGACATTTTTGACGAGTCCATCCTGCGCCAGAAGATCGAGTCCGCCCTGGACGTGAAGAACCAGATGCTGGTGAAGATGTACAACCGTCGCGCGATCTCCGTGGAGGAGACCATGGACTACTTCGGCCGCTACGCCGAGCGTCTCGCGCCCATGGTCATCGATGCGGAGCGTGTGCTTAACGACGCCCTCTCACGCGGCGAGCACGTCCTCATGGAAGGCGGCCAAGCCACGATGCTGGACGTGGACCACGGCACCTACCCGTTTGTCACGTCCTCCAACCCCACCGCCGGCGGCGCCTGCGTCGGCTCGGGCATCGGCCCGACCCGCATCACCGGTGTGCTGGGCATTGTCAAGGCCTATACCACCCGCGTCGGCGCAGGTCCATTCCCCACGGAGCTGTTTGACAAGTGGGGCGAGTTCCTCCAGGTCACCGGCGGTGAGGTGGGCGTGAACACCGGTCGCGTGCGCCGCACCGGCTGGTACGACAGCGTGATCGCGCGCTACGCCTCCCGCGTCAACGGCTTTACAGACCTGTTTTTGACCAAGCTGGACGTGCTCACCGGCATCGGGGAGATCCCCATCTGTGTGGCGTACGACGTGGACGGCAAGCGTTTCGACGAAATGCCGCTAACGCAGACCGACTTCCACCACGCCGAGCCGATCTACGAAACCATGCCGGCCTGGGACGAGGACATCACCGAGTGCCGGGAGTTTGAGGACCTGCCGCAGAAGGCGCAGGACTACGTGCTGCGCCTCGAGGAGCTTTCCGGCGCGCCGATCTCCTACATCGGCGTCGGCCCGGGCCGTGACCAGACCATCGTGCGCCACGACATCATGCAGCGGTAGCGGGGTTCAGCGCCGTTGGCGGGTAAACGCAAGAGTCTCAACATTTTCTCAGCGCAACCGCTGCGTCGCCACCTCTGTGGGCTTCGGTCTGCCGCTGATCGCGCTGCTGCCACTTGGTCTGGCTACGCAGATCGAGCTGCCGGGTCTGTCCAACCTGGTTGGCCAGGTGGATGTGCGCATCCAGGAGGCAAACACGGCTATCCAGCAGCGTAAGGGCGTGTTCAACCCGGAGGTCGCTATCCAGATCGACGCCATTAACAAAAAGCTGGGCCAGTACGGCACGGGCATCGCCACGGTTGCTGGCGGTCTGGCGCTGCTGGCAGCTGGCTTGCTCGCCGACACGATCGTGTACGACAACTGCACCCCCGGCGGTGCGAGCAGCTCCGTGAAGAACCTCGAGCTGAAGGGTTCTTCCGGCAACACCTATGCAAAGCTGGACAAGCAGGAGGTTGAGAAGAAGTAGTCTTCTCGACCTCTGGCTAGCAGTCGCCCCTCCGACCCAAAGCGGTTGGAGGGGCGACTTGCGTATCGACGCTCCTCCGGTCACCCCCGTACGGGTGAAAATTGCAGCGTTGCGTCACATTCTTACGTGAAATTAAGGACCGTCTCGCTCCGCCTTGCCGACTAGAGCTTCTTTAGTCCATTTTTGTACAGTTACCTCCCAGAAAGTTTTGTGCTTCAAACTTTCTAGCTGGGTGTTCTGTGCATGGGGAGGTCTCCCTTGGTCTGACCGGACGGGGGTATATATGTCTCTGTCGCCACTCAGCAGTCTGTTAAGAACGGCGTTTTCCGTACGCTGACCAACTTGTGATGCTTTGTTTTTTTCGTCGGGGCTGATGCGGCGTTGTGTCCAGTTTGTGCTGGGCATATGTCAATTTAGTCAACTTCAAGCACCGTCTGACATGCGTAAATGTGCATAAGAACGTCATTGCAGCGCCCTTGGAGCGTCCGTACGCTTGCCCATGTTGGCCCTTATGGACAGTTGCCTAGCTGTACACATGTCTCGGGCTCAGCGTTCTGTTGTTTCAGAGATTCCTCGAAAGGGACTTTTATGAAGAAGAACTACATCGCTCGTCGCCGCGGAACGTCCGTGGCTGCAGCGGCACTGTCGTTTGCATTGGTTGCGCCGTTCGCGCAGCCGGTGGCTGTTGCTCAGGAAACTCCTGCTGCTGTCGCTGACCAGGCTGCAGATGCTCCCGCGGCTGATGACCAGAACGAGATTATTGACGCTGACATGATCGCTAGCGGTCGAGTCACTAAGGCTGCGAACCTGACCGATGCACACGGTGTCGGTAAGGGTCTGATCTCGGGTCACGTGTATCTAACGGGGCCGAAAGGTAATCCGGGTTCGACCATCGATAATGGCAATATTCCGCTCGATGGTGTCACTGTCTATGCACAGTTCCAGGACAAAGATGGCTCCTATTCGCCGATCTTCAGCGCTAAGACCCACACCCTGCCGAATGTGGTCGGTGGTAACGGTGGTCAGGGCACGTTCGCTTTCGGAACCGAGGATAAGGGCATTACCTGGACTGACAAGCTGGGTGTCGAGCACACCTGGGCTGCTCGTACAGATCAAAAGCACCGCATTTGGGTTGAGCCGTATACCAACGACCGTGGCAACAAGGTCGTAATGTTCCGTCAGGCAAACGGCTTCGTCCCGGGGTCCTTCAATGGTCTAGTTGAAGGTCCCCTTGGTTCGTTCGCTGCTGCGGATGGCAACATCCAGTTGACGGCCGCGTTCTACCAAGAGGTTCCGCCGAACCACGAAACCAGCTGGATGGCAGCTAAGGGTGACAAGCTCGTTGAAGACCCAGAGGGCCCGATCAATTTGGCTTCGACGCAAACAGACGTGCCAAACACTATTTCGGGAACTGTTTGGTTGGAGACCGGTGGCCCTGATAAGGGAATCGTGGCGACTGGCCCAGCGTTCAACAGTGTCGACGAAGCCGCTGACGGCTACACCGTATACGCATCTACCTTGACCAAGGATGGTGCCGCAGCGAACGAAAAGCTGCATGAGCAGTACAAGGACGATCCGAATAAGCTAGCCGAAGAGACGAAGAAGATGCTCGAGGATCACCCCGAGTACATTCTCAAAACCGTCTACGGCAAGACCAATAATAAAGGCGAATACACTCTTCGATTCGGTGAGTACGAGAAGGGACAAATCCGCGAGGACATCCTTAACCCGAACCACGTGTTTGTGTGGGTGGAAGACAAGGACGGTGTAGTTCAGAACGGTTACACCGGCTTCCACACCCCAGTTTTCCAGCGATTTAACGATGGCGGTAACTTCCGCGCTTCCGCCATTCCTGGTGAAAATCAGCTGCCGATCAACTTCAACGGTCTTCCGTTCCAGAACCTGAACTCGCTCTACAACGTCAACTACGCGGTCATGCCGTACACCCCGGTTTCGATTGTTGCTGACTACAACGCCACAGATAAGCCGGCTGCCCCTGGCACGACGGTGACTCCGGAGTTTTCCGGGGACCTGTCACCGCTGGAGTCGAAGGTCGAGTGGCGCGACCAGAAGGGCAAGGTTCTCAAGACCTGCGAGCTTGACCAGTCCAAGGGTATTAAGGCTCAGGTCGCTGCCTGCACCTTCGACATCCCGGAGGATGCAGAGAAGGGCGACTACTTCAACGTAGTCCTGGTTTCTGGTGGTAACGACGTTTCCGCGTGGACCGTCCTGGTCACCAAGGACTCGGACGAGTACGCGCCTGCGTACGAGGACAAGCTTGTAGTCCCGGGCGAAGAGACGAAGTCTTCCCCGGCCTTCACCAAGACTGGTGAGGATGAGGAAGGTAACCCGACTGAAGAGAAGGTCGAGGCTCCTGAGGGTTCGAAGTTCGCGATTTCGGAGGACTTCGAGGTTCCAGAGGGCTACGAGGTCACGATTGAGGAGAACACCGGCGAGATCACGGTGACGTTCCCGGACAAGTCCAAGCTGAGTGCGGATACCGTTGAGGAGTTCGAGGTTCCGGTGACGGTGACGTACCCGGATGGTTCCACGGACGACGCTGAGGCGAAGTTCCAGCTGGACACCGATGGCGACGGCAAGTCTGACATTGAGGACACCGACGACGACGGTGACGGCATCCCGGACGACAAGGAAAAGGAAGGCGGCACTAACCCGAAGTCGCCAAACCAGAATCTGGACTTCGAGCCTGTGTACGAGGATGGATCTGGTAAGCCGGGCGAAGATGTGACCGTTCCGGCTCCGACGTTCAATGACAAGGACGGCAACGACACCACGGCGCCGGAGGGCACGAAGTTCGCCCCGGGTGAGGGTGCTCCGGAGGGCGTAACGGTTGATTCGAACACTGGTGAGATCACCGTTCCGGTGCCGAAGGACGCGAACCCGGGTGACAAGATCACGGTTCCAGTTGTGGTGACTTACCCGGACGGCACGAAGGACACCGTTGATGCCACGGTGACGGTCACCGAGAAGGATGACGCAATTTATGACCCGGCCTACGAGGACAAGCTTGTTGTCCCGGGTGAGGAGACGAAGTCGACGCCGACCTTCACTGACAAGGAAGGTAAGGACGTAGCGGCTCCTGAGGATTCGAAGTTTGCGATTTCGGAGGATTTCGAGGCTCCGGAGGGCTACGAGGTCACGATTGAGGAGAACACCGGCGAGATCACGGTGACGTTCCCGGACAAGTCCAAGCTGAGTGCGGATACCGTTGAGGAGTTCGAGGTTCCGGTGACGGTGACGTACCCGGATGGTTCCACGGACGACGCTGAGGCGAAGTTCCAGCTGGACACCGATGGCGACGGCAAGTCTGACATTGAGGACACCGACGACGACGGTGACGGCATCCCGGACGACAAGGAAAAGGAAGACGGCACTAACCCGAAGTCGCCAAACCAGAATCTGGACTTCGAGCCTGTGTACGAGGATGGATCTGGTAAGCCGGGCGATGATGTGACGGTTCCGGCTCCGACGTTCAATGACAAGGACGGCAACGACACCTCGGCGCCTGAGGACACGAAGTTCGCCCCGGGTGAGGGTGCTCCGGATGGTGTGAAGGTTGACGAGACCACTGGTGAGGTCACTGTTCCGGTGCCGGAGGGCGCGAAGCCGGGTGACAAGATCACGGTTCCGGTGGATGTGACTTACCCGGATGGTTCGAAGGACACGGTTGATGTCACTGTCACCGTCGACGAGCCGGATACTCCGGCTCCGGTCGAGAAGGACAAGGACAAGTTCGAGCCTGAGTATGAGGATGGCAACGGTAAGCCGGGCGATGATGTGACGGTTCCGGCTCCGACGTTCAATGACAAGGACGGCAACGACACCTCGGCGCCTGAGGACACGAAGTTCACTCCGGGTGAGGGTGCTCCGGATGGTGTGAAGGTTGACGAGACCACTGGTGAGGTCACTGTTCCGGTGTCGGAGGATGCGAAGCCGGGTGACAAGATCACGGTTCCGGTGGATGTGACTTACCCGGATGGTTCGAAGGACACGGTTGATGTCACTGTCACCGTCGACGAGCCGGATACTCCGGCTCCGGTCGAGAAGGACAAGGACAAGTTCGAGCCTGAGTATGAGGATGGCAACGGTAAGCCGGGCGATGATGTGACGGTTCCGGCTCCGACCTTCAAGGACAAGGACGGCAACGACACCTCGGCGCCTGAGGACACGAAGTTCACTCCGGGTGAGGGTGCTCCGGATGGTGTGAAGGTTGACGAGACCACTGGTGAGGTCACTGTTCCGGTGCCGGAGGGT
>NZ_JAPYJX010000007.1:13802-24925 GCF_027257105.1 Corynebacterium faecium | reverse complement strand
GACAAGGACGGCAACGACACCTCGGCGCCTGAGGACACGAAGTTCACTCCGGGTGAGGGTGCTCCGGATGGTGTGAAGGTTGACGAGACCACTGGTGAGGTCACTGTTCCGGTGCCGGAGGGTGCAAACCCGGGTGACAAGATCACGGTTCCGGTGGATGTGACCTACCCGGATGGTTCGAAGGACACGGTTGATGTCACTGTCACCGTCGACGAGCCGGCAAAGACCCCGGATTGGAAGGACGCAACCACTACTCCGGGTGAGCCGGTCGAGATCGAGAAGGATCCGAACTCCGGTGAGTTCACGCCGGGTTCGACGGTGGAGGTCACTGAGGGCCCGGGCACCGCTGAGATTGATGACAGCGGCAAGATCACGGTGACTCCGTCTGAGGAGGCGAAGCCGGGCGACAAGATTGTCGTTGAGGTGAAGGATCCGGAGGGCAACGTCATCGACACCGTCACGGTGACGGTCACTGATCCGGATGCCACCCAGGCCGAGACCTTCGACCCGAACTACGAGGAGCTCACCCAGGTACCGGTCGACGGTGACAAGGCAACCAACAACCCGTTCGGCGAGGAAGATGCGCCGCTGAAGAACATCGATTCCAAGGCATCGGACGGCTCCCAGGATTGGGAGTTCCAGATGCAGGACAACGGTGTCATCGTGGCAACCGCACCGACGATGGCTGAGGTTGGCGAGGCTGTCGGCGAGCAGCTGCCGACCATTGACAAGAGCTGGGAGAAGTTCGTTGAGACCTTCACCCCGTACGCTCGCCCGACCGTGACGGTGGACTTCACCTACGAGGATGACTCGAAGGACGAAGGCGTCGACGCGAACTTCGACCTGCTTGGCAAGGACGGCAAGTCCCTGCTGGATCCAGACGGTGACTTCGACGACGACGGCCACACCAACAAGGACGAGATCGAGAAGGGCACTAACCCGGCCGACGACAAGTCCAAACCGTCTGAGGGCGACGACGTCAAGGACACCACTCCGCCGACGGTGAACCCGATCAAGCCGGGTGACAAGACCATCACCGGTACGGGTGATCGTCCGAACGAGGACATCATCGTTGAGCTGCCGGGTGGTCAGAAGGTTGAGACCACGACCGATGAGGACGGCAAGTGGAAAATTGATGTCCCGGCCGACGTTGAGCTGAAGCCGGGCGACAAGGTCATCGTCTCCGATGGTGCGGGCAACAAGTCTGAGACCACCGTCGAGGCGGGCGAGGTTAAGGACACCACTCCGCCGACCGTGAACCCGATCAAGCCGGGTGATAAGACCATCTCCGGTACGGGTGATCGTCCGAACGAGGAGATCATTGTTGAGCTGCCGGGTGGTCAGAAGGTTGAGACCACCACCGATAAGGACGGCAAGTGGACCGTGAAGGTTCCGGCTGGTGTTGAGCTCAAGCCGGGCGACAAGGTCATCGTCTCCGACGGCGACGGCAACAAGGCCACTGCCCAGGTTGGTATCGACACTGGTAAGTGTGTTGCGACTTCCCTCGGCTTCGGTCTGCCACTGCTCGCGCTGATCCCGCTGGGTCTGGCGTCGCAGATGGAGATTCCGGGTCTGTCCAACGTTGTGGCTGACGCGAACGCTCAGCTGCAGGCTGCGAACACCCGCATCCAGCAGCAGCTGGGTCTGTTCAACCCGGAGATTGCCGCGCAGGTTGATGCGGCGAACCGTCAGCTGGCGCAGTTCGGCACTGACATCGGCACCGTTGCCGGTGGTCTGGCGCTGATCGCGGCCGGCATCCTGGCTGGCACCCTGATCTATGACAACTGCTCCCCGAATGGTGGCGGCAGCTCTGTGAAGGATCTGGAGCTGAAGGGTTCTTCCGGTAAGACCTACGCTGGTTCTTCGAAGAAGGAGGACAAGGCTGGCGAGAAGGCTGCTGACAAGAAGTAGTAGTTTCGCGTAGCCCGGCTAAGTAGACCCTGTTCTCCCTTTATGGGAGGGCAGGGGCTACTGCTTTATGCGACGCCTGGTACCGATGTCGACGGCCCGATCACGGTCACCGACCCGAACCTGCCCAACGGCGCAGTCGAGGCCGAGGTGCCGGTGGACGGCCACGAAAAGAACCGTGACGACAACGATTCCGACACCGCGTCCGTGACCACCCCGGACGTCTCGGCGGACGGCAACGCGCACGTTGTCGGCCGCGTGGACAACCCGGACAAGGACGGCGGCTACACCGGCAAGCTCGTGGACCGCTCCGGCAAGGAGATCGAGGGCGGCGTCGTCGAGATTGACCCGGAGACCGGCGAGATCAAGGTGACCGTGCCGGCCGGCACCGACCCGCGCGAGGCCTTCGTGGCCGTGCGCGACAAGGACGGCAAACGCGTCACCGACAAGGACGGCTACGACCTGCGCGTCAACATCGTCGCCCCGAACTACGGCGACGCCACCGCTGTGAAGCCGGGCGAGAAGGGCACGTCCAAGGATCCGTTCGCGGGCCAGGACCTCACCGCCGCAGTGGTGGGCGCCGAGGTCGAAGGCTCCAAGGGCGCGGACAACTGGAGCTTTACTATCGACGGCACCTCCGGCGTGATCACCGGCCAGGCCCCGACGAACGAGCAGCTCCAGGGCACCTTCACCGAGAAGTTCCCGAACGGCAAGACCACCTGGGACGACTTTGTGAAGCAGTTCGACGGCATCGCCAACCCGTCCGCGACCGGCACCATCACGCTTGACGGCGTGAAGGACCCGCTGACCGGCGAGGCGAAGTTCGAGCTGGTGGGCCAGGACGGCCGCTCCATCCTGGACCCGAACGGCGACTTCGACGGCGACGGCGTGTCCAACCGCGACGAGATCGAGGGCAAGTCCGACCCGTTCGACGCGGACTCCACGCCGTCCGAGGGCCAGGATGCGCCGGAGAAGCCGGCTCCGGAGCCGGAGAAGCCGGGCCTGACCGACGACGAGCGCAAGCGCTGCATCGCCACCTCCGTCGGCTTCGGTCTGCCGCTGCTGGCGCTGATCCCGATCGGCCTGGCCACCCAGACCGCCATCCCGGGCCTGAGCCCTGTGGTGGAGCAGTACTCCGAGCAGATCCGCCTGGCCAACGCCCGGATCCAGCAGGAGCTGGGCGTGTTCAATCCGGAGATTGCGCTGCAGGTCGAGGTGATTAACAAGCAGCTGCGCCAGTTCGGCCTGGACGTGGCAACCGTGGGCGCAGGCCTCGCACTGATCGCCGCCGGCATCCTCACCGGCACGGTCATCTACGACAACTGCACCCCCGGCGGCATTGGCAGCTCCGTGCAGGACCTCGAGCTGAAGGGCTCCACCGGCAAGACCTACGCCGGTTCTTCCGAGAAGAAGTAACCGAGTAGGGCCCGGTCCCTAGCCGAGCCGAGCCGAGCGCCCCCGCTTCCCGCACTGGGAGGCGGGGGCGCTTCGCCGTTGGGGTGCGCCGCAGTTCCTCGCCCCGATCCGTGTGATCACTTTTAATGATCGATCATTATTTGTGAAGTATGCTGCTCAACATGGATATGAGGCATCGTATTAACGAAGCTTTAGAGCGTCAGAGACTGCCGTTGAGTATTTCCAAGCTGAGAACCTTCCCCTGTGAAGGTGGCCAGTGTGGACATGCGCTCGTCGCGGTTGATACGGAAGGTGGTTCGTCGACCTTTGAATTGCCCGTATTTGTGACGACGGGCGGATTTAGTCCACGGCAGCAGCCTCGCCTGGAGCGAGACGGGTTTATGGTGCTTGCGGAGAAGATCCAGCCGTCCGTTGCAGAACGCCTAAGGCGTTCGGGAACTGCTTTCGCCGATGTCCGAGGGAATTGTTTTTTTCGGGAAGGGCAGGTGGTGATCGATGTTCGTGGGCGCACTGAAATGCCGGACCGAAAGAAGACAGCAAACCGGTCCACACGTGCGGTAAATCTGTTTGCACCCAAGCGTGCGCAGGTGGCCGCGCTCATATTGTCCTATCCGGAAGTGTTGTCGATGTCAGTGCGGGATATTGCAAAGGCATCCGGAGTCTCTTTCGGAACCACTGTCAACGCTTTGAATCTCTTTGCGGAAACTGGGTACTTGGTCGCACGCGGTTCCGAGTTTGCCCTCGCCGGTCATCGGTTCGACGCTTTTGCAGAGTCGTGGGCTGACGCATTCCCGGCTGGGTTAGGAAAGAATATCGAGATCTACCGCGGGTTCGGCGATATTCATCGTTTGAAGGAAGAGTTTGGTGGTGTCTGGGTAAGCGGCGAGGCGGCGGTGCCGGAACTGGTTCGCGGCGGAGAATCAGTGCAGCTGTACCTCGAAGACCCGGATGACGCTGCACGAATCATACGTGCATGCAGGATCCGTTCTTCCCCGGAAGGCACTATTACGCTACGACAGGCATTCTGGGATCTTGATGTAGTCCAGCAGCAAGCGTTAGTAGTGTCGCAAGAATCCGCTAGTTTAGGTGGGCGGCCTCAGGTTCCGCTTGCGCTGCTGTATGCGGATCTGTGGACAGCGGGGGATCCGCGTTTGGCTGAAATTGCTCAGGAGATTCGGCAGCGCATGAACGATCGGGGGAACTGGTGACGAAGTTTGAAGACGCAGAGTTGTGCGTCTTGTTTGAAGAACTGAACGAACATGTCGATTTAGAAGCCGTGATGCTCATTGGTGCTAAATGTCGTGACATACACCAGCTGAGGTACCGCGACACTTTGCCGGCGAGAACTACCGAGGATGTGGATCTCGCTCTCGCCGTAGATGGATGGAAGCCGTTTGAAACATTGCGGGAACTCTTTCCGTCTAAGTCGAATGCCTGGCAGAAGCTCACCATTGGTTCTCTTCCAGTTGATGTTGTTCCCTTTGGGACTGTAGAACGCCCGCCAGGGACGGTTGCGTCGGGGAAAGGATGGGAGATGAACGTTGCCGGATTCCAAGAGGTTTTTGACGCTCGGGTATTCTTTCCTCTTTCCAACGGTATGAAGATTGGTATTCCGACCGTGCCTGGGTTTGCCGCGTTGAAGCTTCACGCCTGGTTGGACAGGCATTCAGGTGGGGTCTTCAAAGATGCGACTGACTTAGCTTTAGTGCTTGCTTGGTATGAAGCTGAGGATGAATTTCTCTGGGACAATTTCGACGAGGTAGAAGATGAAGATCTAATCGGCGAAACGGACCGAATGGCGGCAGCTGTACTGGGGCGCAAGGTCCGGCAGCTGCTCGGTCCATCCGCTGCGGCGTTTTTGGCAGATCGGTTTGAGGAAGAGACGAATAGCGAGCTGGATAGATTCGCAGAAAACTTGACGGTGCAGGGCGAGCGCCCCCTCCCGTTCCGCCGGCGTCGACAGCAGGTGTCTGACCTTGTGGGAGCGTTGACGCCGGCTCAGGACTAGAGGGGTATTTACCCAGCTCACGCGTTTGCGTACCAGCCTGCATCCATAACTGTGGGATAATTCGTTCCCATGACTGTTCCGCACTCTGCAGAGCACCCCACCGACCACTCCGCCGACGACACGGGTGCTATCCCCACCGTCCCCGCCGCGCCCGCTACCCGCGAGGAACCGGCGGAGATGCCGCGCCGCGCGCTGATCCTGGGCGAGTCCGCGATGGCGCTGGACCTGGAGCAGGCCTACAAGCGCATGGGCTTTGACACCCGCGTCGGCGCCGCGAGCATTGCGGAGGTGTTTTACCCGGGGATCATCGTCACCTCCGGCGACGCGGAGGACACGATCGAGACGGTCCAGGAGATCTCGGAGCGCGTCGGTGCTGTGGTGGCGCCGTCGGTGGAGGCGTGCCGCCACACCGCGGACCGCATGGCGGTGCGCAAGCAGGCCAACGAGGAGCTGGGCCTCCCCGTCCTGGATTACGAGTTCGCCGCGACTCCGCAGGAGATGCACGACGCGGTGGAGCGCATCGGCTACCCGTGCGTGGTCAAGGCGCCGACCAGCAAGGACGGCGAGGGGTTCAGCTTCGTGCACAGCGACGCGGACCTCGCGGACGCGTGGCGCGCCGCCGATCGGGGCCTGGGGCAGGGCGCGGTGGTGGAGCGCTTCATCGACTTCGATTTCGAGGTCACCATTCTTGCGGCCCGCTCGATTGACCCGAGCACGGGCGAGTTGGCCACGTGGTTCTGCGAGCCGATTGGCACCCGCCACAGGGAAGGCCGGCTCGTCGAAAGTTGGCAGCCCGCGCCGCTGCCTGAGGCGGCGATGGATAACGCCCGCTCGATCGCGGCGCGCATCACCGGCGCGCTGGCCAGCTGCGGCATCTTCTCGGTGGAGATGTTCGTCTCGGGCGACGACGTGTACTTCTCCCAGGTCACACCGCGCCCGAGCCGCGACGGCCTGGTCACATTTGTTACCCAGCGCATCAACCAGTTCGACCTGCAGGCACACGCCACGCAGCGGCTGCCCATTGATTCGACGCTGATCAGCCCGGGCGCGGTGCGCTTCTTGGAGGGCCACCCGTCGCAGGCCGCGCTCGCTGCGGCCATGGCGGTCGAGGAGGTCACGGTGCGAATGCTTGGCGACGGCACCCTGGTCCTCGCCACGGCCGATTCCGCCGCGGAGGCCCGCCAGCGCACCGATGAGGCCGTCCGGGAGATCTACAACGTCGACGGCAAACCCGGCGAGAATTAGATCACACCATTCAGTTCGTCTTGGCGGGGGTCGCACCGGTAAACTGTTGCATGTTTGCCCACGACGAAAGGTGAAGCCATGTCTCAACGCCAATCATTGCTGGTAACCCTCGCAAACCGCACCTTCGACGGACTGGATCTGCAGCAGCTTGCCAGCCGTTTGGAGCTGCCCCTGGTGCGACTTTCGGGTGACAGCGTGGCAGAAATCTTCAACTCCGAGCAGATCAGCGAGGAGCCGGCCCTGTACGCGGGCACCGGCGACTACAACTTCGACGCTCAGCTCGCCGCAGCCCTCGGCGCCCCGGTGCTGCTCGCCGCAGGCGACGAAACGGCGGCCAAGCTCGCTGAGGCGAGGATTGGGGAGTTGGGGGCGACCGTGGCGTCGATAAGCAATGGCGATTTTGACAACGTTGAGCCCGTCGACGCCCGGCAGGTGATGAGCCCCGTGGTGTTCGAGCGCCAGCTGATTGAGCAGGCGAAGGCCGACCGCAAGCACGTGGTGCTGCCGGAGGGCGAGGACGACCGCATTCTGCAGGCCGCTGACCAGCTGCTCAAGCAGGGTGTGGCCGAGCTGACCATCCTCGGCGACGTGGACGACATGAACCGCCGCGCGGCCGACCTGGGGCTGGACCTGTCCGGCGCGCACCTGGTCAACCACCTCGAATCCGAGCTGGCCGAGGAGTTCGCCGCCGAGTTCGCGGAGCTGCGCAAGAAGAAGGGCGTGACCATCGAAGAGGCGCGCGAGACCATGAAGGACGTGTCCTACTTCGGCACCATGATGGTGCACAAGGGGCTTGCCGACGGCATGGTCTCCGGCGCCGCGCACACCACCGCGCACACGATTAAGCCGTCGTTCCAGATCATCAAGACCGCCCCGGGCGCGTCCGTGGTGTCCTCGGTCTTTCTCATGGTCATGCAGGACCGCCTGTGGGCGTTCGGCGATTGCGCCGTGAACCCGAACCCGACCGCGGAGCAGGTCGGCGAGATCGCCGCTGTGTCGGCTCAGACCGCCGCGCAGTTCGGCATCGACCCGAAGGTGGCCATCCTGTCCTACTCCACCGGCACCTCCGGCTCCGGCCCGGACGTGGACCGCGCCGTGGAGGCAACCGCGAAGGCCAAGGAGCTCGCGCCGGATGTGGCCATCGACGGCCCGCTGCAGTTCGACGCCGCCTGCGACCCGGGCGTTGGCGCGAAGAAGGCGCCGGATTCCCCGGTCGCCGGCCAGGCCAACGTGTTCATCTTCCCCGACCTGGAGGCGGGCAACGCGGGCTACAAGATCGCCCAGCGCACCGGCGGCGCGCTCGCTGTCGGCCCGGTGCTGCAGGGCCTGAACAAGCCGGTCAACGACCTGTCCCGCGGCGCGACCGTGCCGGACATTGTCAACACTGTGGCCATCACGGCGATCCAGGCGGGAGCGAAGTAAATGTCCTACGTACTCGTTATTAACTCCGGTTCCTCCTCCATCAAGTTCCAGATCGTCGACCCGACCTCGGACGCGTCCGCGGACCCGTTCGTCTCCGGCCTGGTCGAGCAGATCGGCGAACCGCAGGGCCGCATCACCATCAAGTACGAAGGCCAGAAGTTCGTCGTGCAGAAGGCCGTGCCCACCCATGCTGACGGCCTTCAGGAAACCTTCAAGCTTCTCGACGCCAAAGGCATCGGCCCGACGCAACTCGACATCGTCGCCGCAGGCCACCGCGTCGTGCACGGCGGCATGGTCTTCTCCGAGCCGGAGCTGATCCTGGACCCGGTGGTGGACATGATCCGCGACCTGATCCCGCTGGCGCCGCTGCACAACCCGGCCAACATCGACGGCATCGAGGTTGCCCGCGCCCTGCTGCCGGACATCCCGCACGTGGCGGTGTTCGACACCGGCTTCTTCCGCGACCTGCCCCCGGCCGCCGCGCTGTACGCGATCAACGCCGAGGTGGCGGAGCGGAACCTGATCCGCCGCTACGGCTTCCACGGCACCTCCCACGAGTTCGTCTCCTCCCAGGTGCCGGAGCTGATCGGCCGCGACCCGAACCACACCCGCCAGATCGTGCTGCACCTGGGCAACGGCGCCTCCGCGTCAGCCGTGGCCAACGGGCACCCGATTGACACCTCGATGGGCCTGACCCCGCTGGCCGGCCTGGCCATGGGCACCCGCTCCGGCGACATCGACCCCGGCATCATTTTCCACCTGGTGCGCCAGGGCGGCATGTCCATCGACGAGATCGACAACCTGCTCAACCGCCAGTCCGGCGTGAAGGGCCTGTCCGGCGTCAACGACTTCCGCGAGCTGCGCGCCATGATCGAGGAAGAAAACGAAAACGCCTGGCTGGCCTACATGGTCTACCTGAACCAGCTGCGCCGCTTCATCGGTTCCTACATGATCGCCCTGGGGCGCGTGGACGCCATCACGTTCACCGCCGGCGTCGGCGAGAACGACCAGCACGTGCGCATGGACGCCCTGGACAACCTGAAGATGTACGGCATCGAAGTCGACCCGGAGAAGAACGCCCTGCCCAACGACGGCCCGCGCATCATCTCCACCGACGACTCCAAGGTGAAGGTCCTTGTCGTGCCCACCAACGAGGAGCTCGCCATCGCGCGGAAGGCCGCCGCCGTGGCCGCCCGCGTGGGGTAGTTCTTCGCTGGGTGTTTCCTGGGTGGTTTCAGCCCCGGTGCCAGGTCGCGAGACCTGGTGCCGGGGCTTTCTGCTGCGCCTGTTGCGTGATCGTCTAGCAGCGTGTGGAGAGTGCTAGACGATCAGCCTGATACTGAAACTCAATGCCATCATCACCTGGGGAAATGCGGAGCCGCTTTGCGGATCGTCTAGCAGGTCGTGCGGTGCTGCTAGACGATCAGCGATCTGGGTGTTGGTGGTGCCGGTTGCCCAGAAATTGCAACTAGCAGATCAAGCGTCCAAGTTTGTGTTGCTCCAGGTGATATTGAAAAGCGGGTTCGGTAGTGGGTTGATCTACTAGTGCCTGCATTGACCGTGTCCCGCTCAAACATATGATGATTCCGGGCGTTGTGATGGATTGCACAAAAACTTTCGGGGTCTCGGGCGTGGCAGGGCAGAGGGTTGCGCTGACCTCTGTCGGAGTGCCTTGCGGGCCTACAATCCATAATTGTGTTGTCTTCATGGGTTTGCGGGCTATAGATTTACGGGTGCAGAAAACCGTATTGTTGGCTGTTGATTGAGTCGGCAATAGATGAAAGCTTCAGAAAAGGGGTCTTGCAATGACTACAAA
The DNA here is from genome assembly GCF_027257105.1 of Corynebacterium faecium. NCBI lineage: Bacteria > Bacillati > Actinomycetota > Actinomycetes > Mycobacteriales > Corynebacteriaceae > Corynebacterium > Corynebacterium faecium. The sequence continues at coordinate 15,110 of NZ_JAPYJX010000007.1, read as the reverse complement.
GCATGACCGCGCATTTGCGCGACGACGTGGGACGTCGGTAGCCGCGTGCGCGCTCGGCCTGTCGCTTGTGGTGACGGGCGTCCAGCCGGTTGCAGCCCCGCAGACCGCGTCGCAGGCGTCGGCGCAGCTTTTAAAGCGGACCGACGCACAAAAGTCGTTTGTGAAGTACCCGGACTCCACCACGGTGAAATACGGTGAAGAGACCAAGGTCAGCCCAAACACGAATCGTTTAACCGTCTACCCGCCGACCAAGTACGCCCTCGCTGATGGTGTGAACCCAGGCTGGGGTGCAAAGATCGACTCGACAACGGGTGAAATTTCAATCACGCCAGATTCGAATGCCGAGCTCCCAGAGACCGACACGATCAATGTGGAGTTCACTTTCCAGGACAAATCCACCAAGTTTGTTGAGGCCCCGATTAGCTTGCAGCCCGACCCGGTGTACGTCGACCAGAGCGACAAGGTGTTCTGGACTGGAAAGCAAATCAACACTATCGACATTCGTGTGAATAAGGCGCCTGGAAAGTCGGGGCTGACTATCGATGAGTCGACCCTGCCGGCAGGCATCACCGCCACGCAGCGCAACTTCGGCAACATCAAGCACATTTTCCTGAAGGGGGCCCCGACAAAAACCGGCACCTTTGACGTGAAAACCCAGTTGGTACAGGATGGCAACGTCATACAAGGCGCCAACGGCCCACTTGAGCAGACCTTCACCATCACTGTCAACGATTCCGCTGGCCTGCCCGCTCCGGTCGAAGAAGACTTTGTTGCGGATCCGAAACCGGTTGAGGCTGGCCAGCTCGTTGACATCACCATCCCGACGGAGAATGTTTCCTCTGTTGAGGTGACCAACCTCCCGGACGGTGTCACCTACGATTCTGAGAACAGCAAGATCACCGGGAAGCCGACCACCCCGGGTGACTACGAGGCCGATGTCGAGATCATCACCAACGATGCCAAGGTGAAGCGCGACAAGATTGCCATCAAGGTCGCAGAGGAAGGCAGCCTATCGACGAGCGAAGCCTCTCCCACCAACACCGAAGCCCCCGCCCCCGGGGAGACCACGTCCGAGGAACCCACCCCGGCGGAGCCGACCAATGGTGCAACGACCCCGGCTACCACCACGAAGCCGTCGACGCCGGGTTCTTCTGAGCCGAGCACCGCGCAGCCGACTTCGGCAACCCCAACTTCGGGCAAGCCGACTTCCACTGCGAAGCCGACGTCGGACAACAAGCCGACTGCTGGCCAGCCGACGTCTGGCCAGGGAACGTCCGCGCAGCCCACAACGTCGGCTCCGAAGCCGAC
>NZ_JAPYJX010000007.1:0-13702 GCF_027257105.1 Corynebacterium faecium | reverse complement strand
CCCAACTTCGGGCAAGCCGACTTCCACTGCGAAGCCGACGTCGGACAACAAGCCGACTGCTGGCCAGCCGACGTCTGGCCAGGGAACGTCCGCGCAGCCCACAACGTCGGCTCCGAAGCCGACGACTCCGCCTTCGGGCAAGCCGGCTACTGGCCAGCCGACGTCGGGGCAGGGCACGCCGGCGCCGACGACCACGAAGCCGTCTACGCCAGGTTCTTCTGAGCCGAGCACCTCGCAGCCGACTTCGGCAACCCCGACTTCGGGCAAGCCGACTTCCACTGCGAAGCCGACGTCGGACAACAAGCCGACTGCTGGCCAGCCGACGTCTGGCCAGGGAACGTCCGCGCAGCCCACAACGTCGGCTCCGAAGCCGACCTCTGGCCGACTGACCACGAAGCCGGTACCGACGTCGACGACTACGAAGCCGTCGACCTCCAAGCCGACTTCGGGCCAGGGCACGTCCGCACAGCAGACTGCTGGCCAGCCGACTTCGGGCAAGCCCACCTCGGCACAACAAACCACTCCGAAGCCGACCACCTCGGCACAACAAACCACCCCGAAGCCGACCACCGCGAAGCCCGCCCCGTCGGTCGACGACTTCGCCTGGGACGCGCTGACCGTGCAGGCTGGCACCACCAAGGTGACCGTGCCTTCCCGCAAGCCGTCCGAAACCGTCAACGTGCGCGTCGACGGCGACGCGCCGGAGTGGCTGTCCGTGGCGTCGGATGGTCAGGTGTTGGCCGAGCCGGGCCGCGACGTCAAGCCGGGCGAGTACACGGTCGACGTGGTTTCCGGAGCGGGGGAGCGCGACATCATCACGGTCAACGTCACCGCTCCGGTGAGCGACGCCGACCGCATCAGCGGCGTGAAGTACAAGGACTCCTACGTCCAGGCGGGCAAGACCAACTCGAGCCGCACGCCGATCGCGAACGTCAACCGCGACGGCATTGAGTACGCAAAGCAGCCGCTTCCTGCCGGCACGAAGTTCTCCACCAAGAGCGCCGAGGGAACCGTCGACCCGGACACCGGCGTCGTCACTGTGAAGGCGCCGCTGCGCACCCCGGCGGGCGAGACCATCGAGGTCCCGGTCGACTTCACCTACCCGGACGGCACGACGGGCAAGGCCACCGCGGTCTTCCACGTCGACGCCGGCGCGCAGAACGAGGCGTACACCCCCGCCTACGAGGAGGGCCTGGGGGCGCAGCCGGGCAAGACTGTTGTGGTGCCGCTTCTCGACGGCACGTTCCCCGTCAACAAGGACGGCGAGAACATCGGCCAGTACGCGCTCGCCCCGGTGTACGACGACAAGGGCAACGAGCTCGGCGCGAACAAGGCCTACAAGGGCTGGGACGTCAGCATCGACCCGGATACCGGCGCGGTGTACGCCACCGCCCCGGAGGAGAACCCAGAGCAGATCACTGTCCCGGTAACGGTGCTGTACTCCGACGGCACGGTCTCGGACAAGGACAACGAGCCCACCGTTTTCGCCCGCATCGCGGCGCTTAAGGGGCAGTCGTTGGCGGACTCCACCGAGGCCGCGGGCTACGGCAAGCCGTTCTTCGACGCGGACGGCAACATCCGCATGTTCCCCACGGGCTCGATGCCCCCGGGCGCGACCTTCGAGCAGACCGGCCTGACGGCGCTGCCGGTGGAGGTTGATCCGGAAACGGGCGCGATCACCGTGAAGGTGTCGGAGGATGCTCCGGTTGGCGCGAACTTTGACATCCCGTTGAAGCTGACGCTTCCGGACGGCTCCGTGCAGGAGATCACGGTGCCGGTGTCCACTAAGTCGGAGGCCGCCAACCAGGTCGTGTCATGGAGCCCGGTCAAAGTCACCGAGGCTGGCACCCCGGTCACGGTGGCGCCGAGACAGGCCCCGGCGGGCACGACCTACGCGCTGGCCGCGTCCTTCGACGCGCAGGGCTGGCAGGTGTCCGTGGACCCGAAGACGGGCGAGATCACGGTCGCCCGCAACGGCGACGAGGACGACCCGCAGGCGGCGCTGATTCCGGTTGTGGTGACGTTCGCGGACGGTTCGCAGCGCGTCGTCGAGGTGCCGGCAACGACCGTGCGCGGCACCGCGGCGGTGGCGAATGTGGAGTACCCGCGTGTGGTCATCAACGCCGGCCAGACCGCAATTTTGCGGCCGAGCGTCGCGGGGGCGTCGTTCTCCCTGGTCAAGCCGATCCCGGGGCTGCGCACGCAGATCGATCCGGTGACGGGCGAGCTCACCGTCGCCAGCTACGACGGTACCGTCCCGGGCCCGCGCGACATTCCGGTCCAGGTCACGTTCGAGGATTCCTCGAGCACGATCACCTCGGCGCGGGTTGAGGTCCGCACCAAGTCCGGCATGAGCACGCTCACCGAGAGCACATTGCTTGACGACGTCTCCGCTGTCGGCCGCCCCGACTTCACCACACGAGTCACGCTGCCGGTGCCCAAGAAGGCCGCGGATTACCCGTTCAGCTTGGGCGAGTTCGACGCGCAGGGCTGGGAAGTCTCGTTGGACCGTGCCCGCGGCGTGCTCGAGTTCCGCGTCCCGGCCGACGCCGCCGGCCAGGTCAAGCAGATCCCGGTGAACGTGCGCTTCGCCGACGGCTCCACGGGCCAGTTCAATGTGACGGTGGAAGTGGATGGCGTTGCGGCCGGAGGGTCGTCGCAAAGCAATGGCTCCTCGAAGCCCTCGCCGTGGGTGTGGGCGCTGGCGGTGCTCGGTTTGTTGGGTACAGCTGGCAAGGTTCTGTACGATAATTGCGATAAATTTCAACACTTTTTAGAGCAGTGGGTGTAGGGACACATGATGCACACAGGTAAAAGAGCGATCGCGGCTGTTGTCGCGCTAGGCCTCACCGCCGGCGTCACGCTGCCGGTCCAGGCCGATGCGGCCGTGGATCTGTCCAAGAGCTACCAGGTCGGCGTCACCACCGGCGCCGCCGAGGGCTTCCAGAACGTGGACGTGAACAAGGGCCGCGTGTCCTGGCTGATGTACAACAGCCTCGCCTACGGCCTGATGCCCACCGCTTTCTACTTGGACGCCTACGCGGACGGCCAGAAGGTCGAGTTCGCGGGCGAGAAGACCAAGGTGGAGCCCGCCTCCAACAGTGAGGGCGACGTGGTCACCCTCACCCACACCGACCCGAACCTCGGCGTGGAGCTCGTGCGCACCTTCACCGTCACCCCCGCAAATGTGGACGTGCGGGTGGAGCTGAAAAGCGACAGCAAGCGGGACCTGAAGCTGGTGCTTACGGACGGGCTGATGTCCTACGACTACCCGTTCAGCTCCGAGGAAGCCGGTCCGAACGAGTACACCATCGACGTGGGCAGCCGCTACAAGCTGAACACCAAGTTCGAGGGCGCCGACACCACCGGCACCGGTGAAAGCCAGCAGGCTGCAGAAGCCGGCAGGAACGACGGCGACCGCTACTACGCGGGCGTGTGGCAGCGCCACGACAATAGGCTCAGCGCACGCATGACCATCGCCGGCGACGCCAACGAAGCACTGAAGGATTCCGACGGCGACGGCCTGCCCGACGACTGGGAGATCAACGGCTACACCGACGCCGACGGCAACGAATTCCCGCTGCACCGCTGGGGCGCAGACCCCAATAAGCCGGACCTGTTCCTCCAGCTGAACTGGATGAAGTCCGAATGGGAAACCAAGGGCTGCTCCGAGAAGCGTGAATACGCCGCAACGGAGAAGGACTTCGGCGAGTTCTTGGAGTGCGCCGACGCGAACGTGAACGTCTACCGCCCGTCGCGCAAGATCCTCAACGACCTGGTGGACCTGTTCGACCGCCGCGGCTACAACATGCACATCGACGCCGGCGACTACTACAACAACATCCCGGGCATCACGCCTCAAGGCGGCGACACCATCGACTACGCGCCGATCTACTTCAAGGACGACAACGGCCGCGCAGAGGTGCCCGGTGTGCGCCTGGTCAAGGACCGCAAGAATCTGCTCGGTGCGCGCCAGTCCGTCTTCCGCGTCGGCATTATTGGCGACCAGCAGGAGGCGGGCAACCTGTCCTCCGGCAACGGACTGATCTCCGACGGCGCGTTCTACGTGGCCAAGAACTACCTGATGACGTCCCAGGAGCAGATGCGCAACACCATCCTCCACGAATTCGGCCACAACCTGGGCCTGACCCACTCTGGCGCGTCCAACGTGGACAAGCCGAACAGCTCCTACGTGCCCAAGTACAAGTCCGTGATGAACTACCTGTACCAGTTCAGCCACTTCGACTACTCGGACAAGAACTCCACAGACAACGACAACACCAGCATTCCGCAGGCCTGTTACGACGGCACCGCCAAGTGCTTCACCGGCAGCTACGACATCGCACCGGACTGGCAGAACCTGGACATCGTCAACGGCGAGATCGCCAAGGCCACCGGCTCCACCGGCGTGTCCGAGGACCCGTCCGAGTCCGGACACAGCCACCCGCAAGTGGATGAGCTCGTGCTCATGGCTGCGGAGGAGAACAACGGCAAGGCCGGCATCCGCGTGCTGGGCGAGCGCGACGGCGTGAAGAACGTCATTATCGCCAACCGCTCCGACTCCAAGGTGCACCTGGAGCTGTCCAACCTGGGCCTTGACCTGCACGAGTTCACCCTGCAGGTGGACTACCCGGGCGGCAAGTTCCGCAAGACCTACCCGGTGGAAGGCGTGCTCAAGGAGCACGGCAAGTACAACGTCGAGGTGCCGATTGCCAACACCGCCGGCTACAAGGATTCCTCCATGCCGGTGAAGTTCCGCGTCTTCAACGCCGACGGCCGCTTGGTCGCCGAGGAGACCAACGAGTTCTCCGTGCTCAACTACACCACCGAGCAGATGGACCAGCTGGTCCAGGAGCTGGAGAAGAACAACTCCAAGTACCTCCAGGCCGCGCGCGACACCGTGGGCAAAAAGGACCCGGCGAAGCCGACCCTGGCCAAGCCGGCACCGGTGCCCACCAAGAACAACCAGCCTGTGCAGACTGGCAATCGACGCCCAGCCGTGACCGAGCTCAACGGCGCGACCCAGCCTGCGCCGAAGCCGGGCACGAACCCGACGCAGAACCCGAGCCGGAACGAGCCGGCCCCGAACACCCAGGCCGGCGAGACCGGCAAGGGCGGCAAGGCGTCCGGCGGCAGCACCGGCGCGATCGTGGGCATCATCATCGCGATCCTGGCGGTCGTCGGCCTCGGCGGCGCCGCAGCCGCGATGGGCGGCTTCATCTAAGCACCCCCGCCGAAACGGCCGCCGTAATCCCGACAGATTACGGCGGCCGTTTGCGATGACCAGGGACGATAAGGCCCGCCTGACAGATTCCGCCGCGATGTGTCGGCGGGCCGCCGCCCCGCTCGGTCCCCGCCGCCCAAACCCCTAGAACCAGGTGGCGGGGCGGACCTTGTTGGCCAGGTCCACCAGCGCGTACCGGTGCTTCGGGTACGGCGCCACCCGGGCCTGGTCCCGAAGCGTCTGGGCCAGGCCGCGGCGCAGGCCCCGGATGGTGAAGGGGTACTCGAACAGCGCAACGTTGGTGGAGGCCTGGTGGGCGCGCAGGTACGTCAGGCCGGCCTCGATGACGGCGACCTTGATCTGCAAGAAGCGTGGCTCGGTGGAGGGGATCTGCTCGAGGCGGCGGGCGGCGAGCCGGATGTGGTCTTCGGTGGCGCCCTCGGCAACCAGGCACAAAATGGCGGTCAGCTGCGCCATCCGGTAGTGGCGTGACGCGTTGGGCACCTTGTCCAGGGCCTTGATGGCCAGGTCCACTTCGCTTTCGCACATGAGCATGCGGGCCAGGCCGAACGCGGAGGAGACGGTGGTGGGGTTGGTCATCCACACCAGGGCGTAGAGGCGTGTGGCGTGGAAGCGCAGGCCTTCGGGGGCGGTCACGGTCAGCGACCACGTGTTATCTGTGGCTCCGTCGGCGGCCATGCGCTCGAACACGGCGTCCGGCACGTCGCGGAGGTGTTGGGTGAGGCCGGCAGCGGCGGGCGAGAGCTCGTCGTGAAGCAGCGCACTCGATTGGTACCCGCCCTCCTGGAGGATGAGCTCGCTGACTGCGGCGAGCGCCAGTTTGGGGGCGGCCTCGCCGGGTAGCTGGTTGAGCACCTGCGAAAACGAACCCTTCGCGGAGGCGAAGTCTCCAAGCAGCGTCTCCACGACGCCCGCGTACCAGGAGTAGCGCCAGTTGTCGCCGAAGCGCTCCGACAGTGAGCGCAGCCAGGAGCGCGCCTGGGTGGTCAGGCCCAGGTCGATCATGGTGCGCACGACGCCGAAGGGGATTTCGATGGAGTGCTCGTACTGCGGGGTGGTCATGGCCTGGCGCAGCGTCTCCAGCGTTTCGCGCGGTTCGGCATACGAGGAGCCCTGGAGCATCGCGGCGCCGACATCGTCGCGGTTGACCAGCGGCGACGGCAGCGCTGCGACGACCTCTTGCGGGGTGATGTCCACGCTGCGGGCGATGCCGTCGATGAGCTGGTCGGTGCGGAACACCAGGTGTTTGGTGCCGAACGTCGTACGCTGCGGGGAGAACAGGGAGTGCTGTGCGGGGTAGGTGCGGCCGTCGCGCACAGCGACGATTTCGCGCAGCACGCCGAGCAGCTGCGCCTCCAGTTCAACGAGGTTGGTGAAGCGCTTGGCCGGGTCCTCGTTGCAGCATCGCGCGAGCAACCGGTACAGGGAGGTGTACTGGCGGAACAGCGGCTCGTCGATGGGGGAGGGCAGGCCTTGCTCGTACACCCCGTCGGTTTGCGGCAGGTCCACCACCAGCGACGCCAGGGTGCGGCCCACGGTGTACACGTCGGAGGCGACGGACGGCCCTTCGGTGGCCACCTCCGGCGCCTGGAATCCCTTCGTGCCGTAGATGAACCCGTAGGCGCCGATGCCGGAGACCGCGCCCATGTCGATGAGTTTGACCTGGTCTTCGGTGACGATGATGTTGTCGGGCTTCAGGTCGTTGTACACCACCCCGCGCGAGTGCAGGTAGTCCAGCGCGGGCAGCACTTCGAGCATGTAGGCGATGGCGATGTCTGGTTGGAGCACTTTGCTTGTCGACGCATTCCGCCATGCCCGCAAACTCGGCCCGCCCACGTACTCCATGACAGTGAATCCGCCGGGGACGCGGGGGTCGTCGATGAAGTTGAAGATCTGCACGATGCCGGGGTGGGTCATCTCCGCCAGGAATTCGCGCTCAGCCGCGGCGGCCGCCGCCTCGTCCGGGTTGTCCGTGGAGTGCAGGCCTTTGAGCACCACCACGCGCCCGGCGACGTGGTGGTCCTGCGCTAGGTAGATCCAGCCCATGCCGCCGTGGGCGATGACGCCCATGATCTCGTACTGGCTGGCCACCACGTCGCCGGGGTGCAGCACCGGCGGGGCGATGCCCTTTTTCACCACGGCCGGCTCCGGGTCGATCAGCGCTTCCTTCGGCTCGGTGGGCTCCACCCAGGGCAGCTCCACCATGCCGTCGGCGACCACGCGGGTGGCGCGGCGGGTGCCGCGGCGCTCGCGGAACGTGTCCAGGGCGAGCCGGCGCGAGCGCTGAGAGGGGTCTTCGCGGTTGCCCCCCTTGCGCAGCTTGTCCAGGTCTTTGAGCAGGCCGGCCATCTCGCCCATGGCGGAGTAGTCCGTCTCGCCGTCGGAATCCCAGTCGTCGTCCCAGTCCTCGTTGTCGTCGGCGAAGGGGTCGAAAGCGACGGCCTCGGTGCCCGGCTCGGCGTCGTCCTCGTCGTCCGCGAACGGGTCGAAGGCGACGGCCTCGGTGCGCTGCTCCAACGGGTCCTGAGAATCCTGCTCAGTGCTCACTGCTCCTCCTTGCGGTACATCAGCGGCGGCGGGGAGGACTCCGCGATGGAGCCCCCGAGCCAGGTGGAGTAGAGCTGCGACCACGTGCCGTCGTTACGCATCCGCTCCAGCGTCGAATTGACCTGCCGCACCAGGTCCGTCTGGCCCTTCGGGATGCCCACGCCGTAGTACTGCGACGCCAGCGTGCCCGGCAGGATCGTCGCGTACGGGTCCTGCGCGGACAGGCCCGCCAGGATGGAATCGTCCGCCACGATCGCGTCCGCCTGGAACTGCTGAGTGGCCATCAGACAATCGGACCAGGAGCGGGTGCGCAAAATATTCGAATGCGGTGTAAACGTGCGCGCGATCTGGGTCAGGTTCGTGCCGTCGACGATGCACACGGTTTTGCCGCCAAGCTGGTTGATGTCGTCCACGCCCCGGTCCCGCGGCACCAGAACCTGCACGCCAGAGGTCAGATACGGGGTGGAAAAATCGATCGACTTCGCGCGCTCCGGGGTAATGGACATGGTGCGGATGACAATGTCCACCTCGCCGTTGTTCAGCGCCTCGGCCCGCGCCGCCGAGTCCACAAACCGCAGGTCCAGGCGGTTGATCCCGGTGTGCTCCTCGTCGAAGATGTCGTCGGCGATCGCGCGGGCGAGATCCACCTCCAGCCCGCGCAGCTCGCCGCTGGCGGTGTCGCGGAACGCCAGCAGGTAGAGGGACTGGTCGATGCCCACCACCAGTCGGCCGCGGCGCGTGATGCGGTCCACGTTCGGGGTGTCGTCTTCAGCGGTGCGGGGGTTCAGCGAGCCCTCCCAGTCCAGCTTCGCCGGCACGTACGGCTCCGCCGGCACCCCTTGCGCGTCCTCGAGGGCCGCGCCGGGCGGCAGCGGCAACAGCTCGCGGGTAGTGGAGGTTTCCTGCTCCGGGACGATGGTGGCGCGCACCGGGGTCGGCTCGTCCGAGCACCCCGAAAGCCCCAGCGCCAGCACCGCCGCGCACGCGGTCCATGTCCTTCTCACAGGTACTCACCCAGCCTTCTGCGGATGCCCAGCCACGTGCAGACCACGGCCAAAACGGACAGCAGCGCCACCACCGCGGAGACCTGCCGCGTCGCGTCCAGCGAGGCGTCGATGTACGCCTGCGTGCCCTCCCTCGACGACGCGATGAGCTTGGACAGCGTCGCGTCCAGTTCCCTGAACGGCGCCTCGCCCGCCCCGCCGCCTGAGGCCAGCAGCGCCGCCGCCTGCTCGTAGCTGCCCGTGTTCAGCGCGCCGACGAGTTCGTTGTGCTCGTAGGCCCAGGTGCGCAGGGCGTCGCGTGCGTCGTCGATAAGCTGCTGCTCCCCGCCGTACTCCTCTGCGGTCTCGAGCGCCGCGCTTACCGACGCATACGTGCCGTCGAACGCCCGCGACGAATGCACCACGGACTGGCGGCGCAGCAGCGCGAACGTCTCGTCCGTGCGCGTCTCCAGTGCGTCGAAGCGGGCGGCGGTGAGCTCCTCCCACGGCTTCGCCGCGCGCTCGTACTCCACGGAGCCGTTGCGCCAGGACTGGTAGTTCGACACCGCGGCCCAGCTCAGCGCCACCACCACCGCGAGCGTGCCGGCGATAAAGCCCTTGTTCAGGCGGCGGCGGAATACCCGCCACAGCCACCACTGGGTGAGCACGAGGAAACCGAGCGCCGCCACGAGGCCGGACAGCGGCACCCACTGCGGCTCGGAGAGGCGCCGCATCTCCTTGGCCACGTCCTCGCGGGTTAGCGCGTTGATCTCCGAGGCGGACACCAGCAAACGGGTGCGCATGATGCTGGACGCCTCCGACATGTAGGCCACGCCCACAGGGTTGCCCATGCGCTGGTTCACGCGTGCGCGCTCGTTCAGGCCGGCGTAGACTGGCAGGTCCCGCTGGATGTCGCTGACCAGCTCCTCGATGCGCTCGCTGGTGGCCGTGTCGGCCTCCACCGCGCCCTTGTAAATCTCGCCGGCGGAGCTGACCGCCGTGTCCAGTGCTGCGGAGTAGGCCTGCACGTCCTCGTGCGACAGCGGCCCGGGCTGGACAAACCCGCCCGCCGCGATGGTGTCCGCGCGCAGCAGGGAGGTGGACAGCAGGTGGGCAGCCGCGCTCATCGGCTCCGTCGCCTCGCGCACCGTGTCCAGCGCCTGGTTGCGGCCGGCCATGGACTGGCTCATGGACAGCCCCGCCGCCAGCAGCATGGCGGTCAGCAGCACCATCACCACGATGAGCTTGCCGGGGGTGGTCCGCGCGAACGCGTGGCCGCGCCGGCCCATGCGAACGGGACCGGCCAGCGGGCCGTGGAGGACGCCGTGCAGGCGCGGGTGCGCAGGGCGCGCTTCAAGCTCGTCGAGCCACGCGTCGTCGCTCGGCCTGCTTTGCGTCACCATTCCGCAATAATAACTGTTCGCGCCTACAGTGGGGGCCATGCTTGGCGACGGAAACGGCTGGGTCACCACACCCGACGGCACAAAACTTTGGGGGCGCTTCGGCGCCGCCGGCCTCTTCCTCGTCGCCGGTAGCGGAGCGGACGCGAAAGTGCTGCTGCAGCACCGCGCCGGCTGGACCGCCCAGGGCGGCACCTGGGGGATCCCCGGCGGCGCCCGCGACAGCCACGAAACCCCAGCGCAGGCGGCGGTGCGTGAGTCCGTGGAGGAGTGCGCCATCGACCCGCAGCGCATAAACGTGGTCGAAGAGCTGGTCACCACGGACCTGCCGGAGTGGAGCTACACCACCGTGATCGCGCTGTGCGAGGCACCGCTGGCCGTGACCGCCAACGAAGAGTCGGAGGAACTGCGCTGGGTGCCCCTGGCCGAGATTTCGGGGTTTGCGCTGCACCCGGGCTTTGCGGCGTCGCTAAGCAATGTGCTCCCCAAAGCCATGGTGCATACTGAACCGCATGATTGAAGTGCAAGGCCTGACCAAACGGTACGGCGCCGTCCAAGCGGTTGACGACCTCACGTTCACCGTCAAACCCGGCGTCGTCACCGGCTTCCTCGGCCCTAACGGCGCAGGGAAATCCACCACCATGCGCATGATTCTGGGGCTGGACCGCCCAACATCCGGCACCGCGCACATTAACGGCGTGCCCTACCGCTCGCTGCAAAATCCGTCGCGCACAGTGGGCGCGCTTCTCGACGCCAAAGGTGTCCACCCCAACCGCTCCGCCCGCGCCAGCCTGCTCTGGCAAGCGCAAGCCGCCGGGCTGCCGCGCACCCGCGTCGACGAGGTGCTCGAGCTGGTGGGCCTGACGGATGTGGCTGGCAAGAACGTCGGCGGATTCTCCCTGGGCATGGGGCAGCGCCTCGGCATCGCGGCGGCGCTGCTCGGCGACCCGGAGTACCTGATCCTGGACGAGCCCGTCAACGGCCTCGACCCCGCCGGCATCCGCTGGGTGCGCGAGCTGCTGCAGTCCCTCGCCGCCGAAGGGCGCACCGTTTTGGTGTCCTCCCACCTGCTCGCCGAGATGGCGCAGACCGCCGAAGACCTGATCATCATCGGCCGCGGCCGCCTGGTGGCCAACACGTCCGTGGCCGAATTCATCCGCGAAAACTCCGGCGTGACCACCATCGTGCGCACCCCCACCGAGGACGCCGCGGCCGCGTTGGCCGCCGCGCTGCAGCACGCCGATGTGGCCATGCCGTTCAAGCGCGCGGTCGACGCCGACGGCCGCGACGTGTACGAGATCCCGGACCGCACCTCCGACGACGTCGGTCGCGTCGCCTTTGCCGCCGGGGTGCCGCTGTCCGAGCTTGCCGAGCGCCGCGCCTCCCTCGAAGATGCCTACATGCAATCCACCGAGGGCCACGCCCAGTACGTCTCCGGAGGTACCAATGCTTAACCTGTTTCCCGCCGAGTGGACCAAACTGCGCTCCACCGCCTCCTTCTGGTGGAACTCCGCGCTGATTATCGCCTTCGGCGCCTTCTTCGGTGCTCTGTTCGGTTTCGCCTCCAAACTCGGCGGCATGCCGTATGCGCCCCTGACCGTCGCCGCCACGATGGCGCTGATCACCGCGATCGTCGTGATCGTGCAGGCCTCCATGACCGTGACCACCGAGTACCGGTTCGGCATCCCGCCGACGAACTTCAGGGTTGCGCCGAAGCGGTGGCAGGTGGCCGTCGCAAAGCTTGTGCTCGGGGCTGTTTTGGCTGCGCTGGCGACCTTCCTGGGGCTTGCCGTCGCCTTCACCATCGGCGACCTCACCGCGCCCGTGCCCGCGAACTGGGTGAGCAACACCGCCTCCCGACGCGCCCTGTGGGCCATCCCCCTCGGCATGGCGCTGATCACCCTGTTCCAGCAGGGCATCGGCTGGATCACGCGCAACACCGCCGGTGCCGTGGTCACCGGCATGGGCATGATGCTGCTGATCGAATCCATCGTCGGCTTCATCCCGCGCTACGGCGCCGACGTGGCCAAATTCCTGCCGTTTGGCAACCTCATGGCGTTCATGACCAACAGCCCCACCCAGAACTGGACGCTGCCCGTGTCGCTTCTGATCTTCGCGGTGTGGGCCGTGGCGGCGTGGATCATCGGCGTGGTGCTGCTGGAGACCCGCGACGCGTAGGGGGTTCTGCGCCTCGGGCTTGGGACCGCTCAGCGCGTCAACGCGCGAACCGGCTACCTACCACCGGCTACCAGGCGCTTTAGGGCGTGGTAGCCGGTTGTAGGTAGCCGGTGTTTGTGTTCGGGGTGGCGCGGCGTGAGGAAGACGAGCACGACCGAGAGTGGTTTGCTAATCTGGCCGCGTCATCGGGGGATGGACCAAAGGGGGAACCATGGATCGAGCGCGTCTAACCGGAATGCTGATGTCACGGCATACCGCCGAGGCCCAGGACTGCCGGCAGCTATCGGCAACGAAGTTTATCGCCACCACAGACTGGGACACGTTGGAATCGCACGAGCAGGAGTATCTCCGCTGCTACTCAGTGTCGGCTGCGGCGTATAAGGCGGTGCTCGTTGGCCGGTCTGCTGCCCGCATGCACGGCATGTGGGTGGTTCCCAACCGGGAAGAGCTGGTAGAGCTAGCACAGTGCAACGGCAACCCGCCGCCGAAGAAGCAGTGGCCGGCAGGGGTGGTGTACCGGCACATCAGTGTTCCCGAGATCGACACCGTGGTCCGCGATCCGATTGACCGTGCGGGCGCGGGAGCAACCCTTCGCCTGACGACGCCACCCCGCACCGTCGTAGACATCGCCAGATTCCATGGTGTCCCGGACGCTACTGCGGCCATCGACGGGCAATACCGCGAGATGGCGCCGCTTCAGCAACAGATGTGGTGCGACGAAATTCTGGCGGTAGCGCAGCGGATGCGCGGTAAGCGGGGGATCGGCCGCGTGAAAGAGGCTATCGCTTTGAGCTCATCGCTGTCGGAGTCTCCATTCGAGTCCGTCGTGAGGGTGCTGTTGGCGTTGCGCGGAATCAAGGTGAGGGAGCAGATGTGGATCGGGCGGTACTACCGAGTCGACCTGCTGTGGGGGACGCTGGTCATCGAGATCGACGGGTACCTCAAGTTCAAAGAGAAGCCTTTCGAGGCAGTGATTAAGCAGGAGAAACGCGACCGGTGGCTCAGGGAGCAAGGGTATACGGTGATTCGTCTTTTCCCCGCCGAAATCATCCAGGACCCTGAAGATTGCGTACGGCGCATTTTGGCCAGCAAGGCGGAGGCGGATGCCAACCCATCGGTACGAGTTCCGGCTACCACTCGTCGCCCGCGCTAGGCCCCGGTCGAACCCGTGCCGTGGCCTTTCTCGCGCGCAACCGGCTACCTACAGCCGGCTACCCGTCGAAAACGGGGATGCGGACAAATTCTTGGAGTGCATTTGGGGGACTTTGTCTCGTTGTTATGCACTCAGTGCTTGTCGGTGTTCGGCGATGGTGGTGTAGCCGTCGCCGAGTGTCGACTTCAATCGTCTG